>SVSA01000104.1 GCA_015064545.1 Oscillospiraceae bacterium
CGTCGTTGTAACCGAACCAGTTTTCGTTCTTTTCAAAACGCATAGCCTTGTCTTCCTGATAGGAAACAAGCTTGTAAGGACCATAGGACATGGTGGTTTCTACGCTGGTGTTGTAGGAGGAAACATAACCGTCGCCAACCTTCTCGAGGCATTCCTCATAGAGGCGCTCGTAAACGAGCCAGTTGCCGGTGAGGTTGTAGAGGAGGTAGAAGCCGGAGAGCGACTTCTCAAGAACGATGGTGATCTGATATTCGCCGGTCTTCATGATACCGACATTGTCCCACGAATAGGTGTCGTAGGTCTTGTCGTAGCACATATAGTAGCCGAGGTAGGACTCAGGCTCATTGCCCCAATCATCCGAGGTGATGAAGGCCTTGAGCAGAGCGGTAGACTCGTCGGTTACCGGAACATAGCCTTCGTCATCAGCCAGAGCCATCAGAGCATCGTGGTTGGGGTTGTATTTTGCATAAGTGGTGAGGGAGTCGCCGAGGTAGTTCAGCGAAGCGGACATCGAGAAGTAGGTCTTGGCGCCGTCAGCGGTGGTATAAACACCGTCTGCACCCTTAACGAGAGAAGCGAACTCGTAGGTCATAGCTTCGCCATCGGGAGAGTTCTGCTCCTTAACGGTACGGCCGCTGAGGGAGTAGAGCTTACCGCCGGCAATAGCGAGGTCGCCGTCAACATAGTCGGTAGCGCGGTAGTTGATGAGGGTAGGATCAAGCAGCTTCTTCATCGAGTAGATGTAAGTATCTGCATTGATGGGGGTGTTGTCCTGCCACTTAGCATCGGGGTTGAGGTCGATGACATAAGCATAGCCGGAGGTGGCATCAGCAGGGATATTGAACTGAGGATGCGAAGCCTTGATGTCTTCGGTTACATCAACAGGCATAGCAGCGGCCATCTCGGGAACGATCTTGTAGCCGGCATAGGGATCCTTGCCTTCTACAGGGTTCAGAGCATCGTTGTAGATGAAGGTGTAGAGACCGCTAACGATGAAGTCGAGGGGATAGCTGTCATCAGCAGTTTCGTAGGTGTGGGGGTTCCAGTTGGTAGCAAGAGTGCTGACCGAATCCTTCCAAGTGTAGTTACCGGAGAAGGTAACAACATCCTTAGAGGGATCGGTGGTGTCGGATTCAGTCGTCGAATTGCTGGATCCGGGCGTCGTGCAAGCAGCCAGCGACAGAAGCATGATCGCTGCAAGCAGGAAAGCCACAATGGAAGAATACTTTCTCATTGTTTCGATTTCTCCTTAAAAATATTTTTTATAATAGACTCAACGAAGAAACAAATACGACACAAGCGGCATAACCGAAGAATTGCAGCCCGAACCGTACGCATTTCTTGCCATCAGAATCCATTTACTGCTACATTCTATCACATTTACTTTAAAATGTCAAGCATTTTTACATTTTTTCATGTATAAAGGAATATTTTTATGAATAATTTCTTTCATTTTAAACAAGATTGCCTCCTTTTGGCTCGCATCGGACGCGGTAAAAGAAAGACGATTTGACGGGATCTCCGTCAAATCGTCGTAGAAAGATGAATATTTTAGTTTGACGCTCGGAAGTTTGGCAAAATCGTCATAAGTCGCCGGTACTACCGGTCGGCCGATTCCTGCGGTTTTCTGCGCGCCTTTCGCAGCGCCGGCAGCAACAGTCCCAATACAAGGACTACGGCGAGCGCGGCCAAGAAGATATAGCGGTTGGGAACAAACGATTCAGTACCATCGCTATTGAGAAATGGCATTTCACCGATTATTGTTACGCAATCCGTGAAAAAAAACGTGAGAAGTATCACCAATATACTCAGCTGTCACCTGTGCATAACCACTTCCGTGATAATCATTAAAAGCAAGTTTGGTGACCGAGGTGGTACGAACAGCAAATTTCAGCCATCCGTACGCGGCGGGAAGCCCCATCAGATGACCAATCCAAGCACTTCCGAAGCCGCCGTGACAGAAGCAGGCAATGCGCAGACTATTTCGCTCAGCAATGCGGTAAAGACCGCCTTCTCGCACGTAGCCGTGACGCGCCAAGAATTCGTCGGAAGCAGAGATCATTTTGGCCAAGTATTCCGAGCGATCCAATTCTGCAAAATAGTCGGTAACCTCGGTTATTCCCTTGTCAAAGGAAAACTGAAACCCCGTGTGGCGATTGGCTTCGGTAGCAAAATCGGGAAAGCGCATATAATCAATACTTTCGGACATCCACGGTTCGACCGAGCTTGTCAGTCCGGTTTTACGACAGGTGGGTTCAGCGGTTGCAATGGCACGGCCAAGGGGCGAGGTATATATGCGATCCAGACGGCTTCCTGCCATACGGTCGCCGAGCGCCTCCGCCTCTTGCCAACCGAACTCTGTCAAAGAATCGATGCTGTAATCGGGATCAGCGTGTCGGATGATGTACAAAACCATAGAAATCGTATCCTTTCAATATGTATAATCATTCAAACTTGAGCTTCGCCTTGAATGCACAAAATGCGAGCGCAACCGTTCAGACAGGCACCGGTTACGTACTGCGGCACCCCATTGGGAAGTAGATCGCGATGGGAAAAATGGAGATGGCCGGCCAGAATGGCTTTCAGCGAAGTATGACGCTTACTCAATAGGTCATAATAAGCCTCAATATTCACCCCCTCCCCACGCATCCCTAACAAATAATACGGAAGGGAATCCTTCAAAAGCCGTGCGGCATCAACGTGCAGTGTCTCGTTGTCAAGAGGCACGTGATGTACCAATAAAACAGGGCGATCTCCCGACAGGAGAATTTCCAGTTCCTTTAGCATATGATCGCTGATCGACTGTTTTCCGTTATCAATGCCGACGAGCAACAATTCTCCCAATTCTTTCACCTGAATATCGGGAGATTGGTTTGTTGTCTTCAAGAAATGTCGATAGAAATAATGTCCGGTATCGTGATTACCTGGAATTACGAAATAATCGCCAACGGTCTCATAGATCCGGAAGACCTCATGGACATTCCCTCTTGAGGCGAAATCTACCATATCGCCTGAAAAAACAAAGCAGTCGCATCCGATCTCATGCCCGTAATCCACAAGGTTATCGAAATTCTCCCGTTGCGAGAGACCGTTACCAACGCTCGTCCATATGGCCGCCATCTTTCGGCCCTTTTCTCTCGAGGCTTCGTCATCCAGCTCAGATTCAAAGCAGATATGACTATCCGATATCTGTAAGATGCGATATTGCCCTTGTAAGCCCGGGATAACAAGTGTATCCCATTCTATTTTATACTTTTCCGATCGCTTCATGCGTAATCTCCCGTTTTAGCTGTCGATTTCCATACGGTTATTAACTAGAAAGTGTTATTTATTTGATTATATCAAAATTCATTCCTTATGTCTTTAGCAAATGTTAGCGAAAATCATTGCATTTCCGTCGTCATGCGCTTCTGTCACTAACGGCATTCTCGCCGTACACCCCTACAAAGCAGTCTCCTCGATTCTTGACTCGTTGTTAACGCTTATTATACCACGTAAGAAAAGAAATTGCAAAATATAAACTCAAAGCAACTCGCCGAGCAGGCGGCGCTTTTCCCGTTGCACCTCAATCACAGCGGCATCCTCGTCCGCATAGCCCCATTCCTCCTTGATACAGCGAATCATGCGATCGTAGGCCTCCAGCGCCTTATCGGTCTCACCGAGAATCTCATAGACCAGAGCGATACCATGAAGCGGATCGGTAAAGCGCGGCTTACGCCTCTCATCCAGTGCCCAGGATCGTTCATAGTATTGAATCGCTCGCACATAATCGCCGCGGCGAACATAATACTGTGCGGCCTCAAAAAGAAAACCGCTATGCTCCGAAAACGTGACTGCCGCTTCCTCCATGATCTGATCGGCAAGAACGGCATCATAGTCCGCCAGCGCAATATTCGCCCGATACACCGGGACAAGAAAGGGCTTATGGGCAGGAAGTGCCTGATAGCGTTCAAGATAGGCAAGAGCCTCCTTTGTTCGATGATCGGTAATCAGGCTATCCATAATTTCATAATAAGGCATCGGGCTGTGGGGGGAAACTGTGTCGGCAGCAATAACCTTTCGATAGAAATCAATGACGGCCGTTTGGTTCCCAATATTCCAATCCCAGATACTCTTCCCTTCTGCCTTTTGCAAAAGCCATTGGCAATCCTTCTTTTCCGGATTTCTGCGGATGGCTTCGCGTGCATATCGGCTTACGCGCCTGGCATCGGCTTCCATGCGGTGGTGATATAAGTGCGCTAACAGGCTGAGAATCCGCGTGCGATCCTGATTCTCGGTAAGCTGTTGTGTTAAAAACTCCGCATAGTCCTGAAACACATCCGCAGAGAGTTCCTCTTCGACATCGATGCGGCGCTCGATTCGTCGTAAACGCTGATCGACGGTGAGATCGAAAAGCTCATCGATTGTGACGCCAAGCGCCTCGGCCAACGCCGGCAACAGGCTGATATCCGGCATTGTCACTGAAGTATCCCATAAATAAGGATACAGGAATCAATCCACAGACATACATTGCTTACGAAAATAAAAAATGTATGGAGAATTGATACTATGAAAAAATCCTTATTTGAAAACAACAATCTTACCTACCGAGAGGAAAACGGACGCTTTTACCCTAACCTTGAACTGCCTAAGCAGGCTAATTACA
>SVSA01000105.1 GCA_015064545.1 Oscillospiraceae bacterium
AGAATTACGTAGGTGTTTTTTCTCTACTTTCTTTTCCCGTGAAAAGAAAGTAGCAAAGAAACCACGCTAAAACTTTTTCTTCTTCTTCGAAGAAAAAGTTTTAGAATCAAAAAGAAGAAGCTCTACGCCTCGCCTGCGGCTCGTCGGTTTTGGTAAAGAAGTGGTTACTTCTTCTTCCAAGGCGTGGCACAGCCAGTATCGCTTGGCGTTAAGTCGGTGCGGCGGTTTTGGTAAAGAAGTGGTTACTTCTTCAACCAAGGCGAAGCACGGTGAGTATCACACGGCGTTAGGCCGGCTGTCTGCTTAAGACGGTAAAGCCTCTCCGCCGAGGCTTCGGTACGCCGGTACCGCTTGCCGTTCAGCCGGCGCGCTGGCTGTCATAAAAAAAGATTTAAAAAAATTTAACCCGAAAGGAGACCGACATCATGCCAAACTTTTCAGAACTTTTCACCGGCGGCGAAACGACCCTTGCCTCCATTCTCTGGCCGATGGCCTTTGGCGTCATCCTTGCGGCCTGCGTGATCTTCTTTAACAAGCAAACGCTGGGAAAGCTGGTTCAGCGCTTGCTTGAAGACAAAATCGACAGCGAAAGGAACGCAAAATCCTTACGTGAGCTTGGCATCAAGGAAACGGTGTTCCTTCGTATGGCGCTTAAGCCCGGCTCCACCTTCCGCAAAATCGTCAAGCTGGCACCCCCTCGCGAAAAGGATCCCGAAGCTGAAGACGATGCCTTCGACAGCGACACGCCCGCGTCCCCCGAGGAAAACCGCTATTACATCCCCGAGGAAAACGCCTACCGTGCCGAGGTTACCTATACGCCCGATGGCTCGTCGGTATTGACACTGGTGATCATTGCGATTATGTTCATCGCGCTCACCGTCATCCTCCTGGCCGTGATTCCCAAAATTGTGGCCTGGATCAGCGGCTGATGCTCCCCTTATTTCGGTCAATAAAGGAACTTTCTTATGGCTCAAGATATCAAATACAGTCGAAAAAAACACCGCAGCTCGGCCTTTGTCCTGCTGACAACCGTTCTGACAGCGGTTCTTCTGGTTGTGCTCACCTTTGTGGGCATTTATCTTGCCGGGTATCGCTATCTGAAAAAAGAGTTCAGCGACGGCAGCTACATCAAGTTTTTCGGCAAGGTTGACAGCGACGGCATGCCGATTTCGGGCAATCTCTATTATTCGGACGGCAACGAGGGTGTCATTGACCTCAAGACCTCGACCGTCACCTATTCGAACGGAACGGTTTACGAGGGTGCGCTGGTGGATCTTCAGCGCAACGGAAACGGCACGCTGACCTTTCCGAGCGGCGACACCTATGTGGGACAGTTTGTCAACGATGCCATGACGGGGTACGGCGTTTACACCTATCAAAACGGCGACACCTACGAGGGCGACTTTCTGAACGGTGTCAAGCACGGTAAGGGTACCTACACCATAGCCGCCGATGCTTCCTCCTACGCCGGTGATTTCGTGAACGGTGCCAAGCACGGCAAGGGCACCTACACCTGGGCTGACGGCTCCTCCTATTCCGGCGATTACCACAACGATGTCAAGCATGGAAAAGGCACGTATCGCTTTGCCAACGGCGACATTTACGAGGGTGATTTCTTATACGACATCCGTTCGGGAAAGGGACGCTACGTCTGGGCGGTCTCGGGGGACACCTACGAGGGCGAATTTTTCAACAATCTGATGAACGGCTGGGGCACCTACACCTGGGCGGTCGGACGCATCTACGAGGGCATCTTTGAAAACGGTGTCATCGTCCGCATTGAGAACACACCCGACGACAATCTGACGCCCGAGGTACCGCAGGATCCTCCGGCTTCTGAATAAACGGCGCCGTTTGATCACCGTAATCACACAATACCTTTCGTTCTTTGACAGGCAAACAACGAGTTGGGCTTTTTGCTTCTGCATATCGTAAGCTTCTACTCATTATAAAGGAGAGACATCATGGATGTTTGGGGTTGGTTTGGCATTGCGCATCTCGTATCACTCATCGTAGCGGCACTGATCATTTTCGGCTTATATTTTCTGTTGAAAAATCGTCGTGACACGACCAAATGGATCGTGCTCGGCATTCTGTCCTTTTCGGGTATTGCGGCAATCATTTTTAATCTGGTCATGTGGGATTCCCCGCTGGAATACCTGCCTCTTCACCTATGCTCAATCAATGCGATCCTTTTACCGATCGCGATCTTTACACGCAGCCGCATCATCGGCAATATGCTTCTTCTCTGGAGCGTCGGCGCGCTGTTTGCAAATTTGATGACCTTTTTGCCCACCGAGGCTTCGGATCTTTATGGGGCAACCTTCCTGTTCTTCTATCTGCCGCATATTTTTGAATTTGGGATTCCGATCCTGCTCTTCAAATTCGGCTACTTCAAGAAGGAGGTCAAATACATTGCCACAACCATTGGAATTACGATGGTGATTTACACCGTCGTACATATCATCAACAAGCTGCTGAATCAGCATTTGATCCGGATCAACGCCACCGATTATTTAGGCGAGCAGATTCAGGTCAATTATATGTATTCGATCAAGCCGGACAATCCTTTGCTTGAGCTCTTTTGGCGCTTGATTCCTTACGAATATTGGTATATGTTTTTGGTTTTCCCGATTGTGTTCGTGTATCTGGCGATTCTATATCTGCCGCAGATTCTGAAGCGCGGCAAAAATACGGCATGAGATATTCCGACGGCAAGCACTATCGCAGCTACGACAGCTATCTGAAGGAGACCTTCGGCTCAAAAACCGTGCGTCTGCCGCTTGACGGCGGCTTTACCTGCCCCAATCTGGACGGCACCAAGGGATACGGCGGCTGTCGGTATTGCACGAAGGAGCCGCTTCGCTATCGGGGGCTTCCCTTATGGGAGCAGGCAGAGGAGGCCAAGCGTTCGCTCGGCAAATGGCTGCATCGCGGCGAGCCCGAGCGATATATTGCCTATTTTCAGGTTTTTTCCAATACCTATGCGCCGACCGAGGTTCTGGAGGAACGATATCGGGAGGCGCTTTCCCTTCCCGGAGTTGTTGGTTTGACGATCGCCACGCGCTGTGACTGCCTGCCCGACAGCACGGTGGCGTTATTGCGGCGTCTGGATACCGAAACACATCTGACGGTCGAATTGGGCTTACAGACCGCAAACGACCGCACAGCAATACGAATTGGTCGCGGACATACGACAAAAGAGTTTCTGGACGGATACCGCAAGCTGGAGGGACTTCGCTGCGGCATTCACTTGATCAACGGTCTTCCCGGCGAGGATCGTGAAGAAATGCTGGCTACCGCGCGCTTTGTTGCCTCGCTTTCGCCGCATATGGTGAAAATTCATATGCTATACTTGGAGCAAGGCACGGCGATGACCGAGGCGTATATCAAAGAGCCTTTTCCTCTTCTCACACGGGAGGAATATATGGAAACGGTGGTGGATCAATTAGAGCTGTTACCGTCCGATACGGTTATCGGTCGGCTGACCGGTGACGGCAATCGCGAACGGTTAGTGGCACCGCGCTGGACGACCGACAAGAAAGCGGTTCTGAATGGGATTGAGAGGGTTTTCCGGGAACGCGGGAGTTGGCAAGGAAAAAGGTTTTAGCTTTTTTGTATCGTTTGGAAAGGGGTTTTTTGCGCTAAGATTTTAGCTTTTTTGTATCGTTTGGAAAGGGGTTTTTGCGCTAAGATTTTGGCTTTTTTGTATCGTTTGGAAAGGGCTTTTGCGCTAAGATTTTGGCTTCATCATATCGTTTGGTAAAAAGAATGAATACGTAGGTGTTTTTTTCTTACTTTCTTTTTCTTCAAAAAGAAAGTAACAAAGAAAAGGAACCAACAGGGGGGCGGCATTTTCCCGTGAGGGGAAAATGCTCGCATCCCCCTTTTGGATTTACCCCCTATTAGGGCTGCCCCGTACACGGCGTGCGGCTGGGTGTGGATGTTGGAGCAAAGCATCGGTGGCAGAGTTGGTTTTTTAGTTTTAGCACTAAGGTTTTGGCTTTTGCGTATTGATGGAAAAGAGTTTTCGCGTTAAGAAGTTGGCCTTTTCGTATCGTTTGGAAAGGGCTTACGCGCTTAGATATTGGCTTTATCGTATCGATTGATAAAAAGAATGAATACGTAGGTGTTTTTTCTTACTTTCTTTTTCTTCAAAAAGAAAGTAACAAAGAAAAGGAACCAACAGGGGGGCGGCATTTTCCCGCAGGGGGAAAATGCTCGCATCCCCCTTTTGGATTTACCCCCTGTTTTGGCGGCCCCGTTCACGATGTGCGACTGGATGTGGATATTGGAGCAAAGCATCGGTGGGCAAGATTTGAGTTTTGGTTTTCGTGCTGAGATTTTAGTTTTATTATATCGTTTGGAAGGGGCTTATGCGCTTAGATTTTGGCTTCATCGTATCGTTAGGTAAAAAGAAAGAATACGTAGGTGTTTTTCTCTTACTTTCTTTTTCTTCAAAAAGAAAGTAACAAAGAAAAGGAACCAACAGGGGGGCGGCATTTTCCCGGGAGGGAAAATGCTCGC
>SVSA01000015.1 GCA_015064545.1 Oscillospiraceae bacterium
GAGGTATTCGCCGGCTTCAAGGCCTTCGGGGAAGAGAATAGCGGGGCCGTTAGTGGTATCGTTTTTATCGTAGTCGGTCCACTTGCCGGACTTGTCAAACTCGATTTCCTTCATTTCCAGAACGGGAGCTCCGGCAACGGTGGTTACGTAGTTGCTGTCCCACTTGTAAACAAGGAGGTCAAACTTACCGGGTTCGCCGGCGATTTGAGGATTGATACCAATCAGCTTGCCGCTGCCCTGAGTAGCGAAGCGGTAAGCGAGAGCGGCGGTACCGTTACCGTCGAAGCGTTCTTCGCCGGAACCCCACGTGTTGGCGTAGGTAACTTCGGCAGGAAGCTTAGGAGCTGCGGGAGCATCAGCAGCGAGAACGTCGGGCTTGAAGTAGCCGCCCTTTTCGAAGATGAGCTGCCACTTGAGGTTCTTGTCCATGCACTCACCGTTCTTATAAACCTTGAAGGAACCGGCGGAGCAGCCTTCGTCGGTCTTGGCATCGGTAATGTAGTTGCAGATTGCCCAGCTGGTGTCCTTGAAGTTGGTCATGACGAAGAGGTATTCGCCGGCTTCAAGGCCTTCGGGGAAGAGAATAGCGGGGCCGTTAGTGGTATCGTTTTTATCGTAGTCGCTCCACTTGCCGGACTTGTCAAACTCGATTTCCTTCATTTCCAGAACGGGAGCTCCGGCAATGGTGGTTTCGTAGTTGCTGTCCCACTTGTAAACAAGGAGGTCAAACTTACCGGGTTCGCCGGCGATTTGAGGATTGATACCAATCAGCTTGCCGCTACCCTGCGTAGCGAAGCGGTAAGCGAGAGCGGCGGTACCGTTACCGTCGAAGCGCTCAACCTCGTTTTTGCCCCAGGTGTTAACATAGGTAACCTGCTCAGGAAGGGTAGGACCTTCGGGCTCGGGGGCACCGACATCTTCCGACAAAGCGGCGCCGCCCTTAAACCAGCCGCCTGCCTCGAAGACCAGCTGCCACTGAAGCGTGTTGTTGGAACCAACACCGTTCTTGTATACCTTAAAGGCACCGTTGGGATTCGCAGAGAAGACATACTGGCAAAGAGCCCATCCACCTGCGGGAATTACGACATCGCAAATCTCGATCAGGTATTCACCGCCGGCAGGAAGAACCTTATCAAACGTGATCGGCAGATAAGCTGTTTTACCGTCGAAGGTGAGGCCGGTCTTTGCCGTCAGGGGTTCTTGTGCAACGGTGGTTTCGTAGTTGTACTTCCACTCGTAAGCCTTTACGGAGAAGGTTACGCCGGCAGTACCGGCCGTGTAGGGTTGAATACCTACCAGGCCACCGGTTCCCTGTGTAGCAAAGCGATAGGCGATTTTGGTGCTGTTGTTCATGTCGACACGTTCTGCACTGGGGTCAGTCCAAGTTTTACCCGCACCGGCAGACACAGCAATCGCCATGACGCTGACAACCATCAGCAGGGAGAGGATAAGCGCGAGTGTCTTTTTCATGTTTTTTCTCCTTTGAAAAATTTTATAGGATTGTTTTGCGCGCATCATTTAAGCTTCGGGATCCCGTCACAGCAGGGAGCCGATATCGGTGATACCGAAGATGTGAGGATGGGGCTCGATGGTTTCGTGATCGTAGGTACCGTTTCCGATAAAAAATTGGTGTCCGATCCGATGCGTCTCATCCTCACTTAGATAGCCCCGTGTAATGGAGCAATCGCAGAAGGTATTACCGCGGGGATAGCCGTCATGCCCGAGGGCATCCAACAGCAGTCCCTTGGCGGTTTCAAAACGGTAGACATTCATATGACAACGGCGGAAGGTGAGCTTTTCGGCATAACGAAGATGCACGGCAATGCCCTGATCCCGTTGCGCCGTGTCGAAGCGGCAGCCGATAAAGCTGCTGTTACGAACCGGCTCGCCCTCGTGTCCTTCACCGCCGATGCGGAGCGAGGTCACGTTTTCGAGTTGGTTAGCACAGCCTGACTGTTGAAACAGCAGATGCGAGGAGCCGCCGTCAATATCGATGCCAACCGATTGTTGGCCCGAGACATGAACGCGGTCGAGCACGGCAGCGTGAACTGCGTGCAGGTGAAGCACGGTTTCGGCCATGCCATTGGCGCGAAGCGACAGACAGGCCAGCCGGCAGTCGGCGATCGGGCCGCAAACCGAAAGCATGACGCCCATCGGCTTGATGGCGGTGAGCACGGTTTGCGAGACGGTTCCGTGTCCGACGCCGCTTCCGGTTCCGATCAAACGGATTCCGTTTTTGCGCGAGGGTGTGGTACCGTTTCCGTCACCGATGCACAGGGTTTTCGAGATGGCATAATGACCGCCGGGCAGGATGACCTCACCGCCGGATGCCGGAAGAGCATCGATTGCCGCCTGAATGGCTGCGGTATCGTCGGTCTTGCCGTCGCCTGCGGCGCCGAACCATTTGACATGGATGCGGTGATTTTCCCGCACGCGGACATAGCGTCCTGCTTTAGCGCCGGCGGGCGCAAAGATGGTACCGCCGTCCTCCGGCAGAGCTTCGGAAGCATCCCAGTAGAAGGTGCCTCCTCCGCCGTCCCGCGGGCTTCGGTAGCCTGCCAGCATGACCACAGCGTGCGGGACCGGCGGCAGGGTTTTCTTCATGTCCTCAACCGAAGAGAAAAGATAGGTCATAGAAGGCCTCTTTCGTTCATCCGTCGTAGCGGATGATCTTGCCATCCTCGGTAATTCCGAAGATGTGCTTGTTAGGGAGGAAGTCTTCTTGCAGATCGTAGGTGCCGTGGCCGAGGAAGAAGTGATAGCCGATGGTGTGGCTTTCATCCTCCAAGATCGAAGAACTGGCGACCGTACAATCGTAGAAGGAATTCTGACGGGGATATCCGTCGTTTTCCAGCGCGTTGAGCCACAAGGAAGTCGATTCCTCACTGTAAGCGCTGATGTGGCAACGCTTGAAGGTCAAGCCCTCAGCGTAGCGGATATCCAGCGTTACACAGTTCGGAAGCGTGTGGGGCTCGAAGCGGGAATCCTCGAATACGGTATCGTACACGAGCGCGCCCTTTTCGTAATTGCCCCCCAACGAGAACACGGTGGTGTTTTCGTTGATGTTGACGAAATTGACCGAGCGGAACAGATTGTCATGGCTTCCGCCGAAAGCGGGTGCCTGCGCCGTATACACGACGCCGGTGCCCTTGAAGTTGATGCCGCTGACATAACTGAGCTCGCTTTGGACGATATCGGTCATATACAGCAGGGTATTAACATTGGCCTGTCCGTTCAGACGGATTCCTTGGATAGTGACATCGGTGATGGGGCCGTTGATCGACAGCATGGTGTCGTACTTTGCCGAGGCGAGAAGTGTTGTCTCGGCGGTAACCTCATGCCCGAAGGCCGCTCCCTGGCCGATCAGTTTGATGCCGTTTTTATCAGAGGCTTTTTCGGTGGTGCCGTTCCCGATGTGGATGGTATCGGTTACTTTGTAGCGTCCGCCGGGCAGTACCACCGTGCCGCCTTCCTTCGGAAGACTGTCGATGGCGGCTTGAATGGCGGCAGTGTCATCATGAGCACCGTCACCTGTCGCGCCGAACCACTTGACATTTCGATGATTGTCCTCGCAAAGACGGACATAGCGTCCGACCTCTGCACCGGTGGGGGCAATCACGGTGCCGCCGTTATCGGCAGCCGTTTCGCTGCTGTCCCAGTAGAACAAGCCTTTACCGCCGTCGCCGCTGAGGTAGTATCCGGTCAGCATGACGATGGCATGATCCACGGTGGGGATGGTGTCCCGCATTTTTCGGATATTTTCCAGGACAAGGTTTGCTTCGGAGGAGGCGGCAACCGAGATCTCGGCTGCCGCGCTTTCCTCCGTATCGTCTCCCGCGTATGTGGCGGGAGACGGGGAACGCTCATGGCATGAGGCAAGAAGCAATGTACCGATCAGTAGTATGACGAATGCCGGTCGTTTTTTCTTCACGGGATTATGCTCTCCTCTCGTTGTAACGGGTACGGGTCAAATTACTCGACGATGAACTGAGCCCAAACGCCGGCATCATCCATTTCAACACCGTTTTCGTAGGTGTAGAAGTAGGGGGAAGAGTTCATGCACCAGATTGCCGTGCCATAGTCGTGCTCGGTGTCGCCGTCGGAGGTACCGGTGAACTCAACGAGATACTCGCCGGCAGGCAGGGGCTGCTCAAAGGTAATCATGTACCAGCCGCCGTTGGGGTAACCGGTAATGGTCAGCGTAGCAACAGCTTCGCCGGCAGCGGTGGTTTCGTAGTCGGTGTTCCAAGCGAAGACAGTAACCGTGATCTGGTCGCCGTTATCGTGGTCATAGGTAGCGGTGTAGAGGTTGATGGACTTGAAGGAGCCGCCAATATTAGCAACAACACCGTACTTATTGCCGAGCTTCAGGTTCTTGTGCTCCTGCTTGCCCATGCTGAGGTAGGTGGGAACGGTACCCTTGATGGCTTCCAGGCCGGTAGCGCCTACATTGGCGGGCGGCTCTTCGGTATCGGCCTCGGTATCCTTGGTGTCAGCCTCGGTGTCCTTGGTGTCGGCCTCAGTGTCCTTGGTATCGGCTTCGGTATCCTTGGTGTCAGCTTCGGTGTCGGTGGTGTTGGCAGGTGTGTTGGTGCCGTTGTTGCAAGCTACAAGAGCCAGCGAAAGAATGGCAGCTACGATAAGGCAAAGCACGCGAAGAGTAAGGTTTTTCATAATCATGTTCTCCTTAATAGTGTATTTTAATTTGTTATAAACTGACCGTGCAGACCGGCATCCACACGCTCACCGTTTACGAAAGTAATGGAGGTCGAGACCGCCGCACGGGTCCAAACGGCTACGCCATAATCGCCGGCGGGAGCAGATCCTGTCGCCACGATCAGGTAATAGCCGTTGCCGAGTCCCTCAAACTCGACATCGCACATGGTGTTATCCTTGAAGTCTACCACGGAATCGGTGGCGAGAACCTCGCCCTTCAGGGTTGTTTCATAGTCGGTATTCCAACGGTACACGTCGAATTTGACGGTACCCACGTTGTTGTCATAGCTGGACAGATAGAAGGAACCGCCGATCAGGTTGCCCTTGGCGTTGACCAGCACGGCTACCTCCTTGGCCTGCTCCTGCAACAGATTCCGATGCTTTGCCACATCCTGACCGCCGCTGCAGGTATCCACACGGCCGCCCTTTGCTAAAAGGAAGTACTCGTCAAGCGGTTGATTGTTGTCATCGGGCGTACTGCTATTATTTTTGTGAGCAAGGAACACGTCCAGATCGTCCATGTTGAAGGTTTCGCCGGTATCGGTGACACCAATCAGCTTGTTGTGCGTGGGGATCTTCTCGTTGTCGTACGTACCGAAGCCGTAGAAATACTGCTTACGGATGGTGTGGCTGGCATCCTCCCAAACCTCATGGGATACCATCGAGCAGTCGTAGAAGGCCATGCCGCAGGGGAAATCGTGGTTGTTGAGGGCATCAAAGACTGCGCCGATCGACGAGCTGTCGTAGGTGTTGAAGTGGCAACGGTAGAAGGAAATGCTATCCACAAATTTGAAGTGGGCGGCGATGGAGTTTTTACTCTGTGCCGTATCGAAGCGGCAATCGGTCAGAACCGACAGCCAGGTGTCATTGTTGGTGCCGTAATCGCCGTCGAAGAGGATGGCGGTGGTGTTGTCGTAGAGGCAGAAGACACCGATGGATTCAAAGCGGTTATAAATATTGTAGTTTCCGGTAGGAGCTGTACCCGCCATCACCTTGATACCAATATCGGTAAAGCCCATAGCCATAATATTATGGAAATAACCGCCGGTGAAGGAATGGAGATACAGACAGGTCTTGGCCTTGTTGTTACCGTTCAGATAGATGCCGGAAACCTCGCAGTCGGAGATACGGCCGCGGACATGAATCATCGCTTCCATCTCGGTCGTTGCCACGATGCTCGTGGAGGCAGGGGTACTGAAGGCAAAGCCGCCGCCGGTGCCAACCAGCTTGATACCGCCCTTGGAGGAAACGGTCTGGCCGGCATCGCCGTTACCCATGTTCAGGGTAGCGGAGATATGATAGGTGCCGCCCGGCAAAGCAACGGTGCCGCCGCCATTGGGGAGCGTATCGATGGCCGCCTGAATGGCCGCGGTGTCATCGGCAGAGCCGTCGCCCTTGGCACCGAACCATTTGACATTCACGTAGTTTTCCTCGTAGTCGCGAACAAAGCGTCCGCTGGCGCGGTTACCCTTGATAACCGTGGCACCGTTTTCCTCAATTCGCGAGGTAATGTCATAGTAGAAGGTTCCACCGCCGCCGTCGCCCGAACGGTGATAGCCCTTCAGAATGACGATGGCCTTGGGTTCCTTCGGCTCAAGCTCCAGCAGATCGGCCATGGTAGAGACCACATAGCTGCCGGCACCGGAGACGGTTACCTGCTCGACCTGCTCGGTCTCGGTCTCAGTCTCGGATTCGGTGCTAGCCGATCCACTGCCGCCGTCGGAGCAGCCGGCCAAAAGAAGCGTGGTCAACAGCCCGGCACTGAGAAATGTCAGGATCATTTTTTTCATTGTTGCCTCCTTGAAGCATGATAGTATAATGTGGCTGTCGCTGACAGCCGGGGGTTCGTTGCTTTTTGTCTGCCTTGTCAGTCAAGCAATGTGGGAAGTACAGGAATACCGTTTATAAAGGAGATTGTCTTCCCGCTTTTGACCGCATATTCGGCGGCGGCCGCCGCCTCGAAGGCTTTGGCGGCATCGGCCATCGAGGGGAAGCCCTCGGTGCCGTTCTCAATGCGGTCGATCAGCGTCATCAGCTGTGCGTACATATTTTTGTACTCGGCCTGAATGTTGATCGTTTCGTATACACCCGTGTCGCTGTGGAAGACGGTGATCAGATCTCCCTCCTCCCGACATTCGGCGCGGTTGCCGGCCAAGGTCAATTCGATTCGTCCCTTGGTGCCCACAAATTCCTTGCGGTTGTTGGAGGCGGTGTTTCGACTCCATCCGGCCTCATAATAGCCGATACAGCCGTTTTCCAGGGTAAACTGTGTCAAGGTATAGTTGATGTTGGGTGAATCGGTATCCAATGTCGAGCCGAAGGCTCGTATCTCGCGGAATTCCTGACCTGTGAACCACCGTACGACATCAAAATAGTGGATCCCGCAATCGAGGGCGGGGGTGCAGTCCTGCAAAAGCCGCTTGTAGCGCTCCCAGTTCATCGCGTGATGGTTTTGCACCATGCGAATCAGTGTCAGCTCACCGATGGCACCACCGTGGATCAGCTCCGCCGCCTTGCGGTAGGTTTCATTATGCCGCAGCACATGAGCGATGAGCAGCTTGCCCGGGCAGGTCTCGGCCTCGGCAAAGAAGCGCCGCCCCTCTTCGGGCGTAGAAGCCGCCGGTTTCTCGCAAAGAACGTGCTTTCCCTTGCGCAAAAAGGCCAGGCTGATGGCGGGATGAGAATCGGTATAGGTGGCGACAATTGCGATGTCGACTCGCGCATCGTCAAGATAGGGGCGCCAATCGGTACCGTATTCCTTGACGCCGTAGCGTGCCGCGGCATAGCGCGCCGCCGCAGGATTCTGGTCAACAACGGCAACCATATGCACGTTGTCTTGAAAATGAATATCCGACAGATGCTCCAAGCCAATATGGCCGCACCCGATCAGAATAACGCCGTAAGATTTCATGGTTAGTCCTGTTTCATTTACATCATAGAATAGGTCGAAAGAAGATGTCCTTCAAGATCGGTCACAACCCGCGTGCCGCAATCAACGGTGGTCAGCTCCCGTCCGTTATAGAAGATAGC
Source organism: Oscillospiraceae bacterium (assembly GCA_015064545.1). Lineage (GTDB taxonomy): Bacteria > Bacillota > Clostridia > Oscillospirales > CAG-272 > Colimorpha_A. The sequence goes on from SVSA01000015.1 coordinate 7,747, forward strand.
CGCCTTTTTGCCGTCGTTCTTGACGGTATAGGTGCGGTCGCCCTCGGCTTGGGTATATTCACAGCCGCCGAGGTCGGGGTGAGTGGAGAAGACAGCATGATCGCGCAGCAGCTCGACACCGTAAAGATGGGAGGTGTATCCCATAAATGCCAGAATGGAGGGGCCGTAATCGCCCGAGGCGGTACAGAAGGCCGCCTGCGGCTCGCCGGTGTAGGGATCAAACTGCTGGGTGAAGATGACGGGATCATTTTGCGCCAAAGCATCGCAAAGCTTGTGTCCGAACACCGAAAGCAGAGGATAGTACCCATAGTTTTCCAAGGCACGGATGGCGCGCTGATAGGTGAGTCCCTCCGGCTGGCCGCTCCAGTTATTGAAGGAATCGGAGACAAAGAGCGGATCGTTTGCCGCGATGGAGGTCAAGGGCATGGGGGTGAAAAATTCCTCGGGATTGAGCAGGTGCTTGGTCACAAAGCGATGGGCTTTTTCGGCTTCATAAGCGCCGTGGTACATGACACGCAGATTATTGTGAATCAGCGTATCAAGGAAGTTGTTGTCGCAGTCGCGATCGTAGAGCGCACCCTTTTCCTCCCACCATAAGTAGGAATTGAGGGTTCTCTTGACGGCTTCGGCACCGCTGCGCCATTTGGCCTCCTCGCCGTTGCCGAGGATAGCGGCAATTTCGGCAAGCGTTACCCGTCCGTCATAGGAGTAGGCCATGATGTCCATCGATTCAAAGGGAAATTTTGCCTGTCCGTAGGGCGGCTCGTCGCTTCCCCAGGCATCGGGACCGCCAAAAAAGCGGGTGCTGGTATCTTCGCCGGTATCCCAGACGCAGAAGGATTCGAGGCAGCCGTTTCCGTCGGTATCGCGGGTGCGCCAGAGGTAATTGTCAAAGCGCGAGAGTCCGTCGTACAGACGGTGCAAATAGTCGAGATCCTTGCCCGTCCGATACCAGACATTCAAGGCGTGATAGGGGAAACAGTAGCCCTGAAAGTGAGAATACATTAACGCGGGGCCGGTCTCGCCGAAGCGAATGACTGAAGGGAAGCGCCCGTCCTCGCGGATATAGTCAAGGAACAGATTTTGGTTGTTCCATGCGGTTTCAAGACAGCGTCCGGCGTACATATCGCCGCCCATGGGCTGTGTTTCCAGCCATAGACCCTGATAGACGCCGCCCTCTACCAGCATTCGCTTGCCCTGCCAGGTTACGATGTTGTTCCGCCCGATTCGCTCGGCGGCATCGAATACCCGTTGCCAGGTGGCGTCGGCGGTGGAAAACCGAACGGATGTCGGTAAAAATGTCATAGGGTTCCCCCTCCTTCGGGGTGATGCGTGAAGGACGATGAATTACTTATCGTCCTCCGCCATGCGCTCATAAGTGGCTTCAATCTGCCACAGCGCCGACTGATAGGCAATCTTGTTTTCGTTCCAAGCGGTATGGAAGTTATCCGCCTGCTTCTGAAGCTGATAACGGAAGAGCGCGTTCATACCGCTGAGCGTCGGACCGTAGAGAATAGCAAGGTCGCTGCGCTTGCCGGCCAGAATGAGGTCGAGCATCTCCTCGTCGTCATCGCTGTCGGTGTATTTGTCCTTCAGAGCAACATCGTAATAAGCAGGAATAACGGTGCGGTAGGTCTCACAGCAGAGAGCCTCGGTGATGTAGCCGACCATCTTCAGATCGGCCTCGGCAATCGGAATGCAGGCAACCGACCAGTTGTTGGAGCCGCCGCTGTAATAGTGTTCCTGCTCTTCATTCAATTTGGGGTAGGGAAGAACGCCGAAGGGGTCCTTCATCTCACGCACCTGCTTGTAGAGCACCGAGAGGCTCTGGGCGCTGAGCAGGGCGTTGCCGGAGGTGAACATGCCGATCTTATTGTTGTATTCCTTATCGGTCAGAACCGCATAGGAGCCGCTGTTGTTCAAGAACAGATCATGAACCTTTTCATATACGGTATCTGCCTTGGCCTCGTCCAGCATCAGAACCAACTCGCCGTCCTCGTTCTGTCCGGTCAAGGAAAGATTGAAGGCGTAGAGATAGGCGCTGGCATCGTGGGTGGTTGCGGTGACAAAGCCGTAAGCGTCCTCAATATCCCGCTCCTGGTTCTTGTTCACGTCGGTGTAGACGTCCTTGACCAGTGTGTTCACGTAATCGATGGTCCATCTGTCCTCGCGGACAACATCATAGAGATTTTCAATCTTCAGATCATCGGCTCTGGCCTGATTAAACAGGTAAGCAAAGGTTCCCTGCAGGGAAGTCAGCGCAATGTCGCCGGCCGCGACATACAGGGCATCGTTGATGGTGAAGATGTCATTGACCATCGTGGTCCACCAGGGCTGTTCAAAATCGACGCCCGGCACGTCGTTGTGCCAGTCACGGAAGTAGCCCTCCATAACCAGCGTACCGGCACGCCATACCTGCATCATAATGATGTCGTAGACATCATCGCCCGCATCGTGGATGCGCATGATCTCTTTTTCATGATTCAGCTGGTTCCCCATGGGGGTGATAACCGGAACGATTTCGACATCAAAGCGTTCCTCGATTTTCAGATTACGCTTATACACGGCGGCATCACAGACATCCTGTGTGTCGGTGGAATAAACCTCATACGCGTAGGTATCGGTGCAGGAAACACGGTACTTGGCACCGCCGAAGGAGGTTTCGGGAAGCCCGTCGGAGGCAGTCAATCTGTCATCGTCACCGGTTTCTTCGTCCCCTAAGGTGGACTTGGTTTCCTCTGTACCGGAGTTGGTCGTGCAGGCGGCACAGCCGATCAGAAGCAGCAGAGCAAAAAGAAGGCAAAGAATTTTTTTCATAATAACTCCTTTTTGGCGCTCTCTCCCGCGCTGGCGAGGAGAGAGCATAAGGTTGTCGTTTTTTAAGGAACATGGCGAGGCTGCAGAGCCGCCTCGTCTGTAGGATCAGAATCCCGTGGGAAGATCAGGCATTGTCCTCCGCCATTTTTTCGTACAGACCCTCAAGACGCATAAGCGAAGCGCGCCAACCGAAGATTCTGTCATCCAGAGCGCCGTCTACGTTGGTGTCTTGCTTGGCGATCATGTCGCGGAAGAAATAGAAGAGACGGTCGAGGCTGGGGGCAAAGAGGACGGCGAGGTCGTAGTTACGGCCGGCCATGATGATATCCAGCATCTCCGAGTCTTCTTCCAGATTGCTGGTGTACTTATCCTTCATTGAGGTTTCGTAGTAAGCGGTGATAACGGTACGGTAGGTCTCGCAGCAGAGGGATTCGGTAACCTTACCTACCATTTCAAGACGGTCGCCGCTTACGTTGTTGGCCATGGTGAGCACCGAGAAGTTGTCGTGTGCGTTACTGTAATATTCTTCCTGATTCTCATCGAACAGGGGGTAGGGAAGCACGCCGTACTTGTCGGTCATGTCGCGGCACTGGTTGGCCAATACGTTTACGGTGGCGTCAATCAGAAGCACCTGACCGTTGGCAAACATCTTGTAGCGGTCGGCATATTCGGCGTGCGTCATCGAAATATAGGAGCTGTCGCCGTTGTTGTAGAAAAGATCGGAAATCTTTTCAACCGCGGTCTGAACGCGGTCGCGGTTGCTGTCGACCGAGATCACCAGCTCACCGTCGCTCTCAGAGGATACCAGCTGAATGCCGAAGGAGGGCAGATATGCGTCCAGATTGGTGACAATGCCGGAGGCGAAGCCGAAGATATCCTCGGTATCCTTTTGGCTGTTCTTGTTTACGTCGGTGTAGATGTCCTTGGAAATACGCTGTACATAGTCAATGGTCCATTCCTTATCGCGAACGGTCTGATAGAGGTCATCGAGACGCTTATCGGTGGCCATGGTCTGGTTGAAGAGGTAGCAGTGAGCCATCGCCAGCGTTGTCAGCGAGATATCGCCGACGGCGGCAAAGAGCATGTCGTTGATGGTGAAGGCATTGTTGCAGCGCTGGTTCCACCAGGGCTGCTCAAAGTTAACGCCGGGAACATCGTCGTACCAGTCATAGAAATAGCCGTCGACGATCAGTGTGCCGGCACGCCAGGCGCACATCAGCACGGTATCAAAGGCGTTATCGTTGGCCGAGATGGATCTCTTGACATCCTCCTCGTGAAGGAGCTGTCCGACACCGGAGGAGTAGCCGGTGGTGATCACCGGAACGATCTCAATGTCATATTTGGCTTCCACACGCAAATTACGGTTGAAGACAGCGGCACCGACTGTTTCCTGGGTATCTTCGGAGAAGATTTCATACTGCTGGTTGTCGCTGATCGAAATTTTGTACTGCTGTCCGGCATAGCTGACAGCCTCAATGCCATCGGAGGCGGCGAGACGATCGTCACCGGTTTCGATGGGAGGAAGCGTGTTGGATCCGGTCTCGGTGGGGTTGCTTTCCGTTGCGCAGGAAACGGCCGAAATGGCCATAATCAGCACAAGCAGAAGAGAGACAAGCTTTGTGTAGAATTTCATACGATTACCTCACATGTTATGAATGTTATGAATTGTAATAATGATGGTCTACGTCTCAAAGAGTGGGAACGGGAATCCAGGTGAAGGGCTTTTCTTGTGCTTCGAGCGCAGCAGAGCGAGCGGCCATGATTGCCAGCGTCTCATCATGAGGCACCTTGATTTCCTTCGTACGGAAGAAATCCACCAGCTCGACAATAAAATTATGGAAGAAATCACTTGTCACATTGATATTCCGATTGCCGCCGCGCATGGTGAGCTGTGCGGCGAAGGGACCGTCGGGGAAGGAGCCCGAGATGCTTCCCACGCGACCGTCGGCAAAGCGGATGTTCAACAGATAATAGTTTTCGCCGGTCATCATCATAACCTGCTCGGCCTTGGTCTTCATCAACATAAAGAGAGGCTCCAGCTGATGAATGGAATAGGTTTCGAAGGCCATCGGACCCCAGAAGTTTGCGGCGGTGATGGCGGCGGTGTCGATGTTCTTGTATTCATCAGCAAAGCGAAGCGCCGAGGTGGAGTAGCAGGGGGTTCCGTTGGCCTCGGCCAAGGACAAAATGCGCTTGGCGGTTGCCAGGTCGGGAGCGAAGGTCTTGTCGATGTAGACAGGCTTGCCCGAACGCAGGGGCAGCTGCGAGAGCTCCTCGTGACGCTCACAGTTGTCGGGTGAAAGCACGACGATGGCGTCGCTCTTTTCTACCAGCTCTTCCATAGAGCTCAGCTGTTCAATCCCCATCCGCTGGCACCATGCTTCGGTGGTGACACCGGTGTGAGGGCTGGCGATCTCGGCATAGGCGTAAGCCACGGTCATCTCGCCGTTCGATGCCTCGCGGATCCAGGCGGGATACATATTGGCGTGCCACTCGTCGAGATAATAATCAATAAAACCGATCTTCATGCTTGAGTCCTCCTGTCAGAAGCCGATTTCCTTCTTTTCCTCAGCCGAACGGTAGAGGTAGTCGAGAAGCTTGGCGCTTTCCAGAATATTGTCGATATGGGTTTTGGTGTGCTCGCCGGTGTAGATCGCCTTCAGGAAGGCAGCATCCTCACAGGCGTACATATTGGGAATGTCGTACTTGGGGGTGATTTCGGTGAGCTGTCCGGCCTTGACGGTATAGAGGGTGAAATCGCCGCCGTAGTTCATGCGGACGCCACCCTTGTCGCCGAGGAAGTCGATGAACATCTCGCCCCGGTTCAGGTTCTGTGCCCAGGCGCCGTTGAAGGAGATGCTGGCCTTATCGGTACGAATATGACCGGTGATGAAGTCCTCCACGTCGTTGATGCCGTTGAGATCCATGGTTTCCTCGGCCCACATGCCGGTGTAAACATAATCCTTGATGTTCTTGGCCATCTCGCTGTAGGCGTCGCAGGTTACTGTCTTCAGCGTAGCGCCGCCAAGGATGTAGAGAATCAGGTCGAGGAAATGGATACCCCAGTCGATCAGAACGCCGCCGCCGGCCTGCTCCTTGATGGTGAAGGGGCCGCCGAGTCCGGGGATCGAGCGATGGGCGCGGAACGAGCAGTAAACATGGTAGATGGTACCAAATTCGCCGTTGCGGTTCATTTCCTCCAGAACCTCAACCGTCTTGTGATAACGGTTGCAAACACCGATGTTCAGCAGCTTACCCTGCTTCTTGGCCTCTTCGGCCATCTCGCAGGAAAGGGCATAGTTAACCGTGATGGGCTTTTCGCAGAAAACGTGCTTGCCGGCGCGGAGCGCATCCATGGTTACGGTGTAGTGGGCATAGTTGGGGGTCAGAACCCAAACGGCCTCGACCTCGGGGTCGTTCAGGGCGATCTGGTAATCGGTGATGGCCTGCTCGGCACCGTAACGGGCAACCTTGTCCTCGGCCTTAGCCAGGATCAGGTCACAGGCATACTTGATGCGAACATTGTCCATCTGGGAGAGCGCCGGGAAATGGGCGTTTTCGGAAATTCTGCCGCAGCCAATGACGGCGATGGTTGTTTTTCTGGTTTCAGTCATGACAGTCGTACCTTCTTTTTTATAAATTGATTACTTTAATTTTGATTGGTTTGCAGGTGATACCGTTTCTCTGTATAAAATGTATCATATTTTATGTGTTTCTTCAATGGGCTTGTGCCATTTGGACGACAAATGCTAAATAATTGGTTCCGTATCGGCAAAGCCGCCGGTCATTTTTTGCGGTTGTCGGAAGGATCACGGCAGCGGGGCGTATGGCAGCAACACGGTCGGACTTCAAGCCCCTTGTCAACAAGCTTACCGTTTTATTGAATCTATCCTTAATTATTAATAGAGACAATGATACATAATAATTTTACTAAAGAGAAGGCTCAGCGTCTTTGCCATAATTGTGCCAAAAATTTAGCATTTTTGATGAATTCGCTTGCGCCTCTTGCGAAATAATTGAAAACCATGTATAATGAACTTGTCATTGGTTAAGACATTCTTGTATTTGTTGCAGTTTGATACCGTCGAAAGGAAGGGATTTCTATGATCGGTCAATACAATCTGTACCATTTCGAAAACAATTTTTTTGATAACCCCAAAAATTGCGGCGGACTCCGTATTTATCAGCTCGGCGAGATGCTTTGCCGTCCCACGACGGTGGTGTCGCCTCATCAGCAGCCGTGCTATGAGCTGACCTATGTGCTTTCGGGACGCGGCAAAACGATAACCAACGGTGTCGAATGCGAGCTGTATCCGGGAGATTGTGCCATCAATTTCCCCGGTGACACGCACAGCATCGTATCGGATCCCGAGGCGCCCCTTCGCTATGCCTTCTGCGGCTTTATGGTGAACGATGAGGATCCGGTTTGCTCGGGGCTTGTGAAGGAGCTGCATCGGCTGTTCGAGGGAACCAGCGAGCGGATTCTTCACATGAAAGAAGAAAACAATGTGTTCTATGAGATCTTTGTCGAGATCAATTCGGGCAATTTCATGGCGGCCGAGCTGATTACCGCCACGCTCTCGCGCTTTCTGATTCTCCTGATCCGCAGTAAGCGTCAGAAATCCAAGTCCTTTTATCTGCCCCAGATCAAAAATGAGGCCATGCTGACCTATCAGATCCAGCGCTATCTTTATCACCATGCTTGTGAAATCCGTAAGCTGACCGATCTTGAGCAGATTTTCAGCTACAATTACCATTATATTACCAAGTGCTTTAAGAAGATCGCGGGTGAAACACTCGGCGACTATCACACCAAGTGCCGGATGAATACTGCCTGCAAGATGTTGAGCGAAGGAATATCCGTTACGCAAATCAGCGAGGCTCTGCGCTATTCCTCCATTCATGTGTTTACCCGCAGCTTCAAAAACTATTTCGGCATGACACCCAGCGAATACCGTTCCCGCTTGAAGCAATCGGTCGCGGCGGTTCGCGATGATCCGAAAGGAGACACTCCCCATGAAAGCCAGCCTGTTTAAGATTACCTTCGGTACGCCCGAAGCCTTCGTGCCGACCCGCTTTGCGCCTCCCTCGCGCGTTCCTGTCAAGGAGATTGATGCCGCCGCGGTGCCGGAAATTGCCTTTTCGGTTTCGCGCCGCGGTTGTAAGCTTGTCTTGCCCTTGACGGCCGCCACACAGCTGTACGGCTTTGGCCTGCAGCTTCGCTCCTTCAAGCATCGGGGTAATAAGATTACCTGCCGTGTTAACGCCGATCCCCGTTCGACCAGCGGTGACTCCCATGCACCGGTTCCGTTCTTTGTGACAAACGAAGGATGGGCGATGTATGTGGATACCGCCCGCAATGCCGTCTTCCAGTGCGGAAGCGATCGGAATACCGGCATGGTTCTGCAAGCCGAGAGCGCGGAAAGCAAGGTCATGAACAGCACCGACGAGCTGTATGCCGCCCGCACCTCCGCAACCTCGGTGCTTACGGTCGAGATCCCGGTGGCCGAGGGCGTCGAGGTGTACTTCATCAAGGGCGATACGGTGGGCGATATGGTGGCCGCCTATAATATGCTGTCGGGCGGCGGCTGTATGCCGCCGATGTGGGGCCTCGGTAACTTTTACCGTTGCTGCGGACAATTCAATGAGGAGCAGGTGATGGCGATTGCCGACGGCTTCCGCTCGCTAAAGCTTCCCTGCGATATTCTCGGACTCGAGCCGGGATGGCATACCCACAGCTATTCCTGCTCCTATGTGTGGAGCGAGCGTTTCCCCCATCATAAGGAGATGCTGGAAAAGCTGACGGCTCAGGGCTTTAAGATCAATCTGTGGGAGCATGCCTTTGCGCATCCTGCCGCTCCCATTCACGATGCCTTGATTCCGTATTCGGGCGATTATCTGGTATGGAACGGTCTGGTGCCCGATTTTTCGCTTCCCGAAGCAGTCAATATCTTTGCTGATTATCATAAGAAGCTCTGCGCCGAGGGCATTACCGGCTTTAAGCTGGACGAGTGTGACGGAAGTGATCTGACCGGCGGTTGGTCCTTCCCCGACTGTGCGATGTTCCCCTCCGGTATGGACGGTGAGCAATATCACCATCTGTTCGGAACGCTGTACAGCAAAACCATCAAGCAAGCGCTGGGTAGTAACCGTATTCTGTCCGAGGTGCGAAACCTCGGCGCGTTGGCCGCCTCGTATCCCTTTGTCCTCTACAGCGATCTGTATCAGTTTGAGGATTTCCTGACGGGAACCGTGAATGCCGGCTTCTCGGGCCTTTTGTGGGCGCCCGAGCTTCGCCATGCCGAAAACAAGGACGACCTGATTCGCCGTCTGCAGCTGGTGGCCTTCTCGGCACAGTCGCTTGTCAATGCCTGGTATCTGGATAAGATGCCTTGGCTGGAGCTGGATGCCACCGACGAGGTGCGCGAAATCCTCGAAACCCGTATGCGCTTCCTCCCATATCTTTATACCGCCTTCTACGATTATTATACAACCGGCAAGCCTCCGGTTCGTGCTTTGGTTTGTGACTATCCTGCGGCCGGCGAGGTGAAGGATCAGTTCCTCTTCGGCGATCTTGTGGTAGCGCCTATCGCTCCCGGTAAGACCGGCCGCGATGTGTGGCTTCCCGAGGGGGAATGGTACGGCTTCTTCGACGGCAAGCGCTACGAGGGCGGCCTCCATCACGTAGAAACCGACGGCGTACCGCTCTATGTCAAGGCAGGCACCCTCCTGCCCATCGCCGAACCGGTTCCCTATATTGCTCCCGATACGGTGTTCGACATCACGCTGCGTGCCTTTGGCGACTGTGCCGAGGCGACCTGCCGTCTCATCGAGGACGACGGCCTCACCGACGGCACCGACTATCGTGTTCTTACGCTCCGCCGAGGGGAAACGGTCGCGAGTAAGCGCTATCGGATTCTTCCATAATGAAAAGAAAAAATGCCTCCGCTGTCGCTGTGACGGCGGAGGCGTTTGCTTTATGAGGCGGTACGATTACGGGAGCGAAACCAGATAGGCCAGACTTTGGATGACCTTCTGAACGGCGGGGCTGTTGGCATCCAGGGTTTTTACCGGGATGATCTGAGCCTTGCCGAGAAAGAATTTAAAGCCTGAATTCAAAACACAGTTATCGATGTGCATGGATACAACGGTTTTGTTATAGGACACCGCGCGCTCCAACTCGCATTCGACAAACTGCGAGGCCTGTGAATTGGCCGACAGTAACAGCAGCATGCAGGCACAGCTTTCGATGGCATCGTTGATGACGTAGGCATATTTGGAGCCGGCAGGGATGTCGTAGGGGGCCATCCAGGTGGTGATATTGTTCTGATACAACAGCGCACGCGTGGCCTCGGCAAAGGCCAGATCCTCGCTGCCGTAGCTGATGAAAACATAAGGAGTATCCGACGGTGTGTGGGAAGACGCGGCGATCGGATCGAGGGGCGGTACGGTTGCGTCGGGCCCATTCTTCGACGGAAGCTCGTTGCGGCTGTCGTCGATGCAGGTCTTCCATCGATTATTCTGAGAGACATGGAAGGTGTACGCCAAATCGGCAGAGAGCTTTACGACGAGCTTGTTTTGCGTGGTTTCGGTGCTTTGAATGAGGTCGAGGGGAATGATAATCTTGTCCGAGGAAAGATTGATCTTGTGGGGATAGAATTCCAGTCCCTTTTCGGTAAGATACATCCAGCCGCCATTCCCGTTATGCGTTGCACTGCCGTCGCAGATCAAGCGCCGCTCGCCGGCGATTGCCTTGCGCAGCTTTCGGTATTTGATTTCCAGAAGGAAGGAAATGAGCTGCATAACGATCGGGAACATGATACCGCAGGCGACACCCCAAATCAAGCCTTGCAGCGCACCTTCCGCCATATCACCCATCGTAAAGCCGAGAAAGAGGCCGTAAAGCTGACCGCCAATGATATAGAGGCCGAGAGAGGCAAAAAAGAGATGTGAAAATTTTGGCTTGAAAATCATATCATCATCCTCCCGAAACAAGAAATGTTCCTTGTTTATAGTATAGCATACCCCGTCGATTGTTGGCAAGTGCTTTTTTTGTTTTTTTTGCGGAATTTGTCGTTATGTTGCTATTGCGATCGATGCGACAAGAACGCGTGATCGGCCTCCGCGAAGCGGGCATGAAGCTTGTCAAGGTTCATGAAGAGAAAGAAGAGTGAAAAAGTAAAATCGACAAGCTTCGGCAGAAGCTTGTCGATTTGGTGCGGGTAACAGGGGTCGAACCTGCACGTCGGAGACACCAGATCCTAAATCTGGCGCGTCTGCCAATTCCGCCATACCCGCAAGTAGCATCATTGTATCACACTTTTACTCGCTTGTCAACGGGTTGCGGGTCTCTTTTCCGAAGAAGATGTTGTCTCACCGAGGATAAAACGAGGCTGATTCCGCACACGAAATCTGATGTCCATAGGCGGGGAAATGCCGAAATAAAAATTATTTTTGAAAATTCCCGCTTAGCTCTTGCAATTCCCGAAATTGTATGATACAATAGATAGGCTATGATAAAATACAGGTATTGTCCCTTGCCGGGACAACGGTTTTGGAGGATATAACACATGGATATTGTTATTGGTATTATTCTGATTGCGGCAGGGCTGTTTCTGATTGGCGTAGTTTTGCTCCAGTCCAACAAGGATAAGGGCCTTTCGGGTGCTCTTGCCGGCAACACCGATACGTACTACGGTAAGAATAAGGCAAAGGATGCAGACAAGCTGCTCTCCCGCATCACGATGGTGGTAGCGATTGTGTTTGCTGTTCTTGTTCTTGTGTCTTTTGTGATTCAGGACGATCAGGATCTTGAAGACCTTGCCAACCAGCTGAAGGATCAGGCAACGGCGACCGAATCGGTGACAACCGAGGACGTTTCCGACACCGAAGCCGACTCGGTTTCCGATACCGAGGCTGACTCGGAGGCTGACACCGAAAACGAGGGCACTGACACCGAGTCGTAAGACTCACCGCGCCCTCTTCCGAACCGATAAGACGAGGGGGCAGACAGCTGTTTTCCCCCTTTTCTTTGTTTTCAGATCGGCTTCTTTACCCGCTTGTGGGATAATACTATTTGGAGGATACTATGATGACAAAGCGTTTTTCCCTTGTTTTAAGCCCTAAGACCAAGTCGTCGGGACATCGCTTCTCCCGTATGATGGCTGCTGTGTTAGCGCTTATTCTCGGTTTGAGCCTTATGGCTTGTTCCAACCCGAGCACCACAGCCCCTTCCTCCTCGGAGGCGGATACCACGGATACCTCCGCTCAGGTGTCTGACACCGAAACCGAGGCCGTCTCTGACACGGATTCTGACACTACTGTTGACACCGAGGCCGTTTCTGACACCGAAACCGAAGCCGAAACCGATCCGGTTTTCCCGGATTATGAAGTGAAGACCATGTACTTCTTGGGCGACAGTATTACCTATGGATCCGGCCTGAAAAATGCGAAGCAGCGCTTCTCCTCGGTCTTGGCAGAACGCTTTGGTGCAACCGAAAAGAACTATGGCAATCCCGGCTCTCTTGTCGCTCAGGCCGGCAACAATGCCGATAATAACTATGCTCTGGTCAATCAGATTCACCGCCTCGATGCTGCCGATGTTGCCATCTTCTTCGGTGGAACCAATGACTATTTCTGGAGCACGAAGCCGATTACCGGCGGGGAAGACAAATCCTATTTCGAGTATGCCATGAAAACGGTTTGCCAGCATATTCTCGATACTCGCGAAGGAAAGATTACGATTTTCGTAACACCCTATCCGCATAACGGTACCGGTAACTATGAAGGCGGCAGCGAATGGAATGCCTCTTCGACGCACGATACCAGTGATAAGAATTATTTCGGACTCACCTTAGAGGATTATGTGGATACCATTGTTAAGGTTTGCAAGGAATACGGTATCCCTTGCCTCAACCTGCACGAGGACTTCGGTTTCAACTGGGAGCAGCATACGATTGACGGCTGTCATCCCAACGAGGAAGGCCACCGACTGATTGCCGATGCTATCGAGGCCAAGCTGAATGCCATGCTTGGCAAGAGCTGAGCGGCAAGGATCCTGTGAGGGGGAGGAACCGTATTACTATACTGTTATAAAGAAGCGTTCTTTTCCCGGCTTTTTCCCATGGTATGGACATGCGAGGCGCCTCTTTTCCCAAAGGGGCGCCTTTGGCTTTCATGGATCCGATTTTCGGATCCCGTCTTATTTCGATTTATCTTCAGGAGGAACCCTCATGATTACTTTGACCGAGCATGGCGTGTATTTGCTGAACGGTAAAACACCCGTCGATTCTCATCCGATGCCGATCGGTGAGGCGAAAAAAGGAACGATTGCCTATTCGATCCTTACCGCCCACAACACCTCGAATAACGACGAGGCGCTGAAAATCCGTTTTGACGCGATGGCTTCCCACGACATTACCTATGTCGGTATCATTCAAACCGCGCGCGCCAGCGGCCTGACCGAATTCCCGATCCCCTATGTGCTCACCAACTGTCATAACAGTCTTTGCGCAGTCGGCGGCACCATTAATGAGGACGACCATCTCTTTGGCTTGTCGGCCGCTCAGAAGTATGGCGGTATTTATGTGCCGGCCCATCAGTCTGTCATTCATTCCTATATGCGTGAAACGATGGCGGCCTGCGGCAAGATGATTCTCGGCTCGGACAGCCATACTCGTTACGGTGCGCTGGGCACGATGGCGATCGGTGAGGGTGGACCTGAGCTGGTAAAGCAGCTGCTTTGCCGTACCTACGATATTCCGATGCCCGAGGTGATTGCCGTCAATCTGGTCGGCAAGCCGCGTCCCGGTGTCGGCCCGCACGATGTCGCGATTGCGCTGATCGGAGCTGTTTTTGCTTCCGGCTTTGTCAAGAACAAGGTGTTGGAGTTTGTCGGTGAGGGCGTTGCCAATCTGCCGATTGAGTTCCGTAACGGTATCGATGTTATGACCACCGAAACCACCTGCCTGTCTTCGATCTGGGTGACCGACGAGAAAACCGCGGCTTATTATGAAAAGCATCACCGTCCCGAGGCGTACCGCCCGCTTTCACCGGCGTCGGTTGCCTACTACGACGGCATGGTAACCATTGATCTGTCGCGCGTGGACTGTATGATTGCGCTCCCCTGCCATCCCAGCAATGCCGTGTCGATTGAAGAATTCCGCCGTGATCCCAAGGGGGTTCTGACGCGCTTTGGTCTGACTGAGCTGATCGATAAGCTCGACGAAGACGGTCGTCTGCATGTGGATCAGGGTGTTATCGCCGGATGCGCGGGCGGTATTTATGACAATCTGGTGGCGGCAGGCGATATTCTCCGCGGCCGTACCATCGGAAACGGTGCCTTTGCGCTCTCTGCCTACCCGGCCAGCCAGCCGGTTATGACGCGCCTGATGCGTACCGGTGTGGCGGCGGATCTGTTGGACGCCGGCGTAACCCTTCGCACAGCCTTCTGCGGTCCCTGCTTCGGTGCCGGCGATGTTCCTGCGAACGGTTGTCTCAGTATACGTCACTCGACCCGTAATTTCCCGAATCGCGAGGGCTCTAAGCCCGGTAACGGTCAGAGCGCCTTCGTGGCCTTGATGGATGCCCGTTCGATTGCCGCAACGGCTAGGAACGGCGGCATTCTGACGCCTGCCACCGATCTTGAGGTTACCTATTCCGAGCCCGATTACGTTTACGATGATGCCGCCTACCGCAGCCGCGTGTATGATGGCTACGGCAAGGCCGATCCCTCGGTAGCGCTTCGCTTCGGTCCCAATATCGCCGATTGGCCCGCTATGCCGCCGCTGGCCGATGATATTCTGATGCAGGTTTGCTCTTACATCACCGATCCCGTTACCACAACCGACGAGCTGATCCCCTCGGGCGAAACCTCGTCGTATCGCTCCAATCCCATGAAGCTGGCCGAGTTTACGCTGTCGCGGAAGGATCCTGCCTATGTGGCTCGCGCCAAAAAAACCGTAGCTGAGGCTCCGACTCAGGCGGTAGTGGAAGCGGTAACCGCTCTGACCGGAAAGTCTGAGCTGCCGCAGATCGGCTCGGTGGTTTACGCCCGTAAGCCCGGCGACGGCTCGGCACGCGAGCAGGCCGCCTCCTGCCAGCGCGTTCTCGGCGGCTCGGCCAATATTGCGCTCGAATATGCCACCAAGCGTTATCGCAGTAATCTGATCAACTGGGGTATGATTCCCTTTACCGTGTCCGAGGAGCCTGCCTTTGCCGTTGGCGACTATCTTTTGGTGCGTGGCATCCGCGAGGCCCTGCTCCGCCGCGATGAAACCATCGAGGCACAGTGCTTGACGCCCGACGGTACCGTGATGGCGCTGACGCTCACGCTCCCGGTGCTGACCGATGATGAAAGACAGATCATCCTGGACGGCTGTCTGATCAATTATTATCGGGGCTAACGGCCAAAACGGAGGTTTGTGATGCTGTCTGCCTATCGTATTGACCGCAAGCATCCTGCCGCGCTGACGGCTGTGCTTCTGATGCTGGCCTCGGCTGTCGTACGTCTTGTCTATTTTTGGGGAAAAGCGCTGACACCGGTGCTGTTGTGGGTACATCTTGTTAATGTCGTAGCTGCCGCGCTGCTCTTCGCGGTCATGATCTTAGCCTTGGGCGAACGCCATGCCTCTCTGACCGTGATTCCGGTGGCCATGGGTGTGCTGTTTTTCATGGTCAAGGCGTTTACCTTTGAGAGCTTGTTTCACACGGTCTTCTGCTTGACGCTGTATCTTGCGGTTTTCGTGCTGTATACCTTGACGGTATTTGGCATTTTACCGACAAAGAAGCTGTTATATCCCCTGTTTGGTTTGCCATTTTTGTATCATCTTCTGGTCGAGGACATGATCAACTATGTTTTCGCCAACCCCCAACCGCCGTTGTTTGAGTGGCTTCCCGAAATCTCGGTGCTGCTGATTATGGCGGGACTCTTCTCGCTGTCGATCGCGCTGGAGCCCAAGTCAAGGGCGTGATATCGATGGCGAATCGAAAGAAAGGAGGCGATCGTATGCCCGAATATTGGGATTTATATGATCAGAATCGCCGCCCCCTGCACCGCACGCATCTGCGCGGACGCCGCTTGCAGCAGGGAACCTATCATCTTGCCGTCGGTATTTGGACGGTCAATATAAAAAATGAAATTTTGCTAACCCTTCGTGCGCCCGAAAAGCCGGATTGGCCCGGCAAATGGGAGAACACCGCCGGTTCGGTTTTGGCCGGCGAAACCGCACAGGAGGGGGCTATCCGGGAGCTTTACGAGGAAACCGGTATTCGCGTTACTGCGGAAGAGCTTGTCCTGCTCGGAACCGAGTGCGGGCGAAACACCATCGGTGATTGCTATATCGTGCGAAAGGCTGTCTCCCTTTCCGATCTGCGCTTACAGCCGGGGGAAACCTGCGACGCGCGCTTTGTGACGCTCGAGACGCTGGATGCCATGATTCGCGAGGATCTGGTAGCGCCGCCGGTTTACGAGCGCTTGGCCAAGATCCGTCCCCGCTTTGAGGCTTTTCTTCGCTCAGAGCCTTTTCCCAATGATCCGAAAGGAGATACTGTATGAAATCCGTTCCCTTTTTGCCTGCCGATATTCTGATTCCCAAAACCGATGCCCGTCGCTGGGCGGTTGTCGCCTGTGACCAATATACCTCCGAGCCTGCCTATTGGGAGGCTGTGGATGCCGAGGTCGGCGATGCTCCCTCGACGCTTCGGATCACGCTTCCCGAGGTATATCTTGAGAAAGAGGATGTGGCCGAGCGAATTGATACCATCAACCGTACGATGGACGACTATCTGTCGCGTGGGCTCTTTACCCTTTATCCCGATGCTATGGTTCTGGTCGAGCGTACCTTGGCCGACGGACGGGTGCGCCGCGGACTGGTTGGTGCGGTCGATCTGACGGCCTACGACTATGCGGCAGACTCCCATTCGCCCATTCGTGCGACTGAGGGTACCGTGCTTTCCCGTATCCCGCCCCGCGTGGCGATTCGCCGTGATGCTCCGCTGGAGCTGCCCCATATTATGATCCTGATTGATGATCCCGAGCAGACCGTGATTCCGAAGCAATCGGACGGCAAGGTGCTGTATGATACCGATTTGATGCAGAACGGCGGCCATTTGCGCGGTCGACTGTTAGCGAAGGAAGCCATCGATTCTGTGCTTGCGGCGCTTGCCAAGCAGGCGGAAACCAAGGAGCTGCTGTTTGCGATGGGCGATGGCAATCATTCGCTGGCCACCGCCAAGGCCTGCTATCGGGAGGACTGTCCCGCCTCGCGCTATGCCTTGGCCGAAATTGTGAATATTCACGATCCGGCGCTCGACTTTGAGCCGATTTACCGGATTCTGTTCGGTGTCGATCCCGAAGCGCTGCTTACGGAAGCCAAGGCGCACTTTGCCTCCCATACGGAGCATTCGGTGACCTGCTTCTTTGACGGCAAAACCGATGCCTTCTCTGTGGATGGCTTGGTAGCCGGCGTGTTGCAGGAGTTTTTGGATGCCTATGTGGCGGCACATCCCGAGGCTACGGTCGATTATATTCACGGTGAAGAATCCCTGAAGGCGCTGTCAGCCCGTCCCGATGCGGTTGGCTTCCTGTTCGAGGGGATTGCCAAACACGAGCTCTTTCCCTATGTGGAGGCTCACGGTGCCTTACCCCGCAAAACCTTCTCGATGGGAGAGGCGCACGATAAGCGGTATTACATGGAGTGCCGCAAAATCCGATAACCGAAAACGAAAGGCCGAAGCCTGTCAGGGCTTCGGCCTTTATGAGGCGGGATCAGCGGCAACCGCAATGGTTGTTGCCGCGACAGCCGCAACCGCAATGGCCGGAAAGCGAATTGTCAAGACCGCGGAGAATACGGAAAGCGGTATTGACAAAGCCATCGGCCGCACAGCCGAGCAGGTTGTTGCTGCAACCGCAGGTGTTTCCGCAGCCACAGTCGCCGACACCGCCGACTTGGTTGTTATCACAGCCGCAGCTGTTGTTTCCGACGTAGTTGTCATTACAACCGCAGCTGTTGTTACCGATCTGGTTGTTATGACAGCCGTCGTTGTCGCCGTCGTAATGATAAGCGTGGTATCTGTTGCAAGAGAGCATTCTTTCTGTCTGCCTTTCCTTGAGTGTTCCGAGACACCGTTTGGTGTTCTCGGTACAGCATATGCCGTCCACGCAGTTTCGTTACCGAGGATTAGTCAAAAAAAGTCGAATTACCGATTGCTTTTTCGAAAAACTATGCTATAATATTATCGAATCTCACCGAACACTACCGATCAAGAAAGGATTCATCATGACAGGAAAAGAACGTGCTGCCTTCCGTGCCATGGCCAACAGTCTGCAGACCATTCAGCAGGTTGGTCATAACGGAATTGGCGAAGAACTGATAAAAAATATCGATGCGGCCCTGACCGCCCGCGAGCTGATTAAGCTCCGCGTTCTCGAGACCTGCCCCCATACCGCGCGCGAAGCGGCGGATATCTTAGCCGAAGCAACCGGCGCCGAGGTTATTCAGGTGATCGGCTACCGCTTTGTCCTGTACCGCAAAAATCCCGATAAGGAATAATTCGAACGGCGTTTTCTATGGGAGGATACCCTATGATCCCGGCGCTCCTTCCTTTGTCTATCAGGGAAAGCCGGGCATTTTCTTTGCGGTTGAGCTGGGCGTACTCTTGCAGCCATTTTGCCCGCCTACCTGTATTTATGGCTGTTTTACGGCATCTGATGCCGCTTTTGGTAAGAAACACGGTGCTGTCCCACGGGGGACGCACCGTGTCTTTTGCTTTTTGGGAATCTGGAACCTTTTGCTTCTCTGTCCATATACTGATCGTAGCAGTCGCGATGATTGCAAAAACTGAAAAAGGAACAGTGAATACACGATATGGACAGAAATAACCGTTACGCCAGACGCTGTGGCGTACCGACCGACGCCCGTTCCGGTGAGAGGAGACTCGGAGGGGAGAGGGTGTCTTCGCCGATGCCGTCTGCCCCGACCGACCGTTGCCTCTGCGACAGTCAGCCGATCGCCTTGGCAATGTCATATGTCAAGAAGCAGCCCTATGATGGGGTGTTTGATGCCGGAAGAGCATGGCAGCATGGCACACTCTTTCCGTCGCTCGTCATGCCGTATGTGGGAGGTCGATCACGATGAATAACGGATATACCAACCGAAACAGCGCCATGAGCCGCAAGGAGCTGTGGGATGCCATCGGATCGGTCAGCTTTGCCATGGATGAGCTCCGTCTTTTCCTTGATACGCATCCCGATTGTGCTGAGGCACTGTCGCTCTTTAGCGAGTACAGCAACGCAAGACACGAGCTTCTTGTCCGCTATACGCAGACCTTTGGACCGTTGGATTCCTATACGCCGGGAACCGAAAACGGCTGGACCTGGAATTGCGGGCCGATGCCTTGGAGCACGGAGGTGATGGACTAATGTGGGGTTATGAAAAACGCTTGCAATATCCGGTGAATATCAAAAAGCCCGATGCCCGCGCGGCCAAGGTGATTCTGACACAGTACGGCGGCCCCGACGGTGAGCTCGGTGCCTCCTTGCGCTATCTCTCGCAACGCTTTGCGATGCCGAATGCCAGAGTAGCCGGTCTTTTGACCGATATCGGCACCGAAGAATTGGCCCATTTGGAAATTATCGGTGCGATTGTGGCACAGTTAACGCGCCATCTTTCCACCGATGAGATCATTCGACAGGGCTTTGATGCTTACTTTGTCGATCATACCGTCGGCATTTATCCCGCCTCGGCTGCCGGTGTGCCCTTTACGGCTGCTTATCTGCAGTCCAAGGGCGATCCGATTACCGATTTGATCGAGGATATGGGGGCCGAGCAAAAGGCACGTACCACCTATGATAATATTCTGAAATTAGTGGACGATCCCGATATCATCGATCCGATCCGCTTCCTGCGCCAACGCGAGATTGTGCATTTTCAGCGCTTCGGCGAACGAGTACAATCAAGGTGGAATGAGTGCGGAGCTGCTGACAAAAAAATGAAGAGATACAAATCGTTTTAGATTTGTATCTCTTTTCAATCTATAAAATCAAGAGGACTCTGCTCAACAGCAGAGTCCTTATTATTTTGTCAAAACCTCACCTATCAGCTAAAAAACCAATAAGAGAATTTTTTACACTTGTCGGGTGATTGTCAAAATATCATCATACCATACTTTGACCATATCCTAAAAACATTTGCCTTTAGAAATAAAAATTAAGAATCCATAGCTACCTCCATTCTAAATTCCCCACCGCAAATATATTATAGTACATTTTATGCTGGTTGTCAAGTATTTGTTGAAATTAATTTGCAAATTTAATTTACAAAACGTGTATTTGAATTTTCTTCGCCTTCAAAATCCCAAGATAACAAATATTTATAACCCCACACTGGATATTCTTCGGAGATAGATAATGTTCTTGTTTGAACATCATAATGCATACGTGAAGTTTTTGGTTTGTTTTCATAATCCTCACTATAAATTGGATTATCAGATGAATAATTGTCAAAAATCTTATATTTTAAATTTATTGGAGTTACATCATTACTAAATACGACTTTGAGAACCAATTTCTTCGTTTTATGTATGATATTGGATGACAGAAAAGGTAAGGCTTTTTTATCAGGATCTTTCAAATTATCAATTTGAATTTGAATTTTCCTCTCAGAAGACTTTGCCATAGGGTCAAAGTTAATACTATAACAATGCCAGTTTTCTTCGCGTTTTAATATCATTTGGCTATCACAAGTAAAACACCTTATAGAAATATCATCAAGTTTTTGTTCAACAGACCATTTGAACTTGTCTGAAAAAGAGGATATATCGTTAGTATTTGCCTTTATTTTATGAGTTTTAGTATATTTCAATTCAGTACGATTAACATATTGATATACACATTCTTTTTCAAGAACGGTAAATGATTTTCTTGTAAAAAGGTATTTAATTCTACTATTTAAGCCATACCTTGCATTAAAGTGAGAGAAAACAATTGCAAGTACAATTAAAACAATAGTAATGACGAGAAAGATGATAGCAATATTGGAAATATATAAGCTCATTGATTTTATGGATTTAATGGCTATATCTCCAATAGTTATCAAGCCCGACACTAAACTAATCCAATATAGAATCTTATTTCCCATTAACACTCTCCCCACAGTTTATTTACAATTTCTGTTGCGATTAAATTCGGACGTCCATGATAATCATCAACACAACTGCAATGTTCCGTAGATACATGACAAATTCCATTTAAATGATCAATTTCATGCTGAAAAACAGTGCTTTTAAATCCTTCTATTGTTTCCTCTATTTCTTCTCCCATTACGTTTTGATATCGAACTTTAATTTTTTTATAACGTTGCGTGGTTACAATTGCATCTGGAAAACTCAAACATACTTCTTTTGATTCAGTTAGTTCCCCAATTCCTTGGTATTCGGGATTTATAAGAACAATAGGGTTTTTGCCATCCCTTTTGGTATCTATAACACAAATTCTTATAAGTAAGCCAACCTGGTTCGCAGCCAATCCTACGCCTGTTGGATTAGAGTACAATGTTTCAAACATATCGTGAACAATTTTCTTTAATGAAAATTGAGGATAGTTTTTAATATCAATTTCACGGGCACGTTCGAACAAAACAGACTCTCTTAAAGCCAGATCATCTTTAAATATTTGAATTACTGTTAATGCTGCCATAACTTATACCTCCTATTTTTGTATAATTATTATACCATATTTTACTACAAAAATCAACATAATTAGCAGAAATTTTTGGTTAAAATTTTTATGTTTAATATCTTATTTAAAATTCTCCACTTATCTTGATTTATTCATAAAAATGTGGTATACTAATACTGCTAAACCAACTTAATAACTTCAAAAGACACCTGTTTTTCTATGGGGATACTATACCCTTTTTGTCTTTTACATAGTGAATTTGATAAAAATGCAAATTCCGCTTGTAAAAGACAGGGTGATCTTGTTATTTCAAGTTGGTTTAGCGACTTGGAGTTTGCGTTTTTTGTGCGTTGGCTCCGGTCAGCGCACTTTTTAATTTCAGGAGGACAGTATGAAAAGAATTATAACTTCGTTGTTCACACTTATTGTAGCTTTCACTATGATATTGGGGCTGACTTCTTGCAAGAGTGAAGAAGAAAAATTAGTAGATCAGCCTTCTGAATCTTATATTATAGAATGCTTACAAAAAGTACCTTGCATCATAGAAATTGAAGCGGTTACCGAAGATAACGACCCCATAGGTCAATTAAATAAGCCCGGTGGATATACAGCTCTCGTGTATTTCTCATACGAACTGGTTGATCAGGAAGAAGTATATGGAGATGATTTGATAGACAAAGGCACAGATGCTGGCGGATGTATAGAGGTTTATACTACAGAAAAGGATGCTAATAAGAGAAACGAATATTTGGCAGCATTTGATGGCGGAGTTCTGACTTCCGGCTCTCATACCGTGGTTGGTACAATCGTAGTTAGAACTTCTGATGAATTAACTGCAACTCAACAAAAATTATTAGAATCAAACATTATCGCTGCTTTGCAAGGTCAAGATGACAAAATTGTTGCTCCAAAAACCAATTCAAATAATAATGACAGCAACGATGATTCTAATAATGACGATGATCCCCCTGCTCAACCAAGCGGTAATACAAAAGAAGATGGCGTAAACGATGCTGAAAAATTTGCAAACGAGTTTGCAACAGAATATCCTAACGATTATTTAACTCCTAATTACATAACGGAATATTTAAGAGATGTATTGGGGTACTCTGAAACGATAGCGGTTTACGCTACGGAGAACTGTAATATCAGTTGGGCGACTCATGCTAAAAAATATGCTCAAGTTTATTTGACCTATGAAGAAGAATTCGGCAGACCTGCGAGCTGGTGGAATCCTTCGGATATTGAGGATATGTTGCTGGAGGATGGTTTTTCTTATGACACCATTGATGCAACGATGGCAACCATTGATTGGACAGCCCAATCAAAAAAATATGTAAAGCATTTGTCTGAATTTTACGATACATTTAATCGTCTTGATGCAAGAGGTTATTTGGAAGATATCGCTGCTAATGAAGCTGGTGTGAACTATCTTTTAGAAAATAGCGGCGTGAATTGGAAACAACACGCGCTAAACATGGCAAACGAATTGTGGACAGAATATAGTTCGCAAGGATATTATGAAGATAAAACTGTAGAGTTTATTCTGACAGACATACGCGAAGAGCTATCTTCCATTTGGGAATATACCCAAGCAGAAATTGATTATGCTATTCAAAACATTACCATAGATAGATGCCGTCATACAAATTTACAGACATTAAGTGCTGTTGCCGCAACATGTACGGCTACGGGATTGACCGAGGGCAAAAAATGCAAGGATTGTGGTGAAACTATAATAGAACAATCTACAATCCCTGCAAGCCACACAGAAGTTGTGGATGAAGCGGTATCTGCCACTTGTGAAAATACTGGATTATCAGAGGGTTCACACTGTTCTAAATGCGGAGAAATAATTGTTGCACAGCAAGTGCTTTCCATTGTAAATCACTCATTTAACAGTGGTTACTGCCGATACTGCGAATGTGAAGAATATACAACTGGACTTGTATTTACAGAAATTACAGGAGGATATGCTGTCACTGGATACAATGGAACAGCCTATTCCATTAAAATTCCTTCTGTATATAAAGATAAAGCAGTTGTTTATATAGACGATTCTGCTTTTAAAGGAAAATCTTCAATCACTTCGGTTGCTATGGGGGATAATATTACGAGCATGGGAACCAAAGTGTTTAGCAATTGTACCTCTCTTACATCTATCAAATTAAGTGAGAATCTAAGTGCTATAGGCGACTATGCATTTGAAGGATGTTCAAAACTATCAAGTGTATCCGTGCCTAATTCGGTGGAAAAAATCGGAAACTATGCATTTAGCGGTTGTACAAAGCTAAGCAAAGTTGTTTTTGGAACAGGATTAAAAACAATAGGAAAATATTCATTCTCAAACTGTTCGGCTTTAGAATATGGTAATAGTTATACCAAGTTTACAATCCCCGACACAGTCGAAAGAATCGAAAAAGGAGCATTCAATAATTGCACCACTCTATCAAACAAAGGCATGCTTTACATTCCTTCGTCTGTTACATATATTGAGTGTGGCGCTTTTACTGGATTTGAACTAAACGATATTGGTTTTAGTGATGGCACAGGATGGTATTATTACAAATCAGAAACAGCCACGGGAACAAGTGTGGATATGAGATATACTTCTAATAGCTACACATACTTGAGCAAAACATATTCAGGCTATCTAATAAAAAAATAATCACCCAAAATGTTGGAGGCAAGTGCGAATCTTGCCTCCGATTATCTTTATATTCCTCTCAATTTGTATTCTCTCTAATATAATGCATTGAAAATCATCAATATTTATGTTATAATACTGTCAAAGAATTCGAGGTGGAATTATAAAATGGCAGATACAACCGTTCATCAACACTATGTTTGGCGATATTATTTAAGGCAATGGGCAACCAACGAACAGATTATATGTTTGCGAGATGGAAATAAAATATTCCCTGTCAACTTGATGAAGATAGCACAAGAAAAATTGTTTTATCAATTTTGCGAATCATCCGAAACCGATTTTTTAATCGCTCGTCATATGGCGGACGATTGCTCCATTAAGCTTATAGAGGTTTATGAAAGTATCAACGCATTTTTGCGTAGCGCAAGAGAAAACGGAGATGACGCATTATATCAAGATATACTTGAGTTTTGTAAGGACTTTGATGAAAAATTCTACAATTGCCCCGTTGAAAAAGCATTAAAATTACCATTAGAGAAACTATATGCAAAAGATTTTTCTTTTTTGGATAATCAGGATACCAAAATCCCGTTTTGCAATGCAATAGCAGAACAATATTGTCGAACAAACATGATGAAAACAGGATTTATTCGTAGTATAAAAGAATCAAATATCGAAGGGGCTAATCCACACAATGTATGGTTCTTAATTCGTCATAGTTTGGCGTGCAAAATAGGGATGGCTCTTGCCTTTAAGGAATATCGTTTTTGCTTATTAGAAAGCTCGGATGTTCCGCTTATTACAGGAGATCAGCCAATTATAAATGTTTATGCCGACTATAGAGAACCTAAAGGAATTGCAGAACAGTGTGATTTATATTATCCAATAACTCCACAATTGGCTTTGTTCATCACCGATAAGGATATTGTTGAAAACAAGGGCATGATTTTTCTATCACGAGAGCAAGCAATGAAATTAAACGATCTCATAGTTGCCGCATCTCACAGCCAAGTCTTTGCAGCAAACAATGATGACCTCTTAAAATATAAAACAACATAATACACTTCGGGAGCGAGAAAACAATCTCGCTCCTTTTATATCTAACAAGATAAATAAAAGAAATAACTGATTTACACCAATTTTGCCTTTTTTCTGCCATCTCATTTTCACCCGTTGACTTGAGTATATGGGTATGGTATAATAAATGTGGAACGGGAGATCGCTCCTACCACTTGTGGCGGCAACCGGTATTTTTTCACAGACTCGCTCTGTATAGTTTCCTGCGTGTTATCACGAATAATTTCAGACCGCCCGCGCCTTATAATTCGAGGGTAAGTTGCGCCGCCCTCTTCCGGCTTGCGTTCAGCAAGAAAAATTTATCAGACTGTAAAAAACAGAACTATGGCTTCGCTTCCCCTGGGGAAGCATAAGAAAAAAGCCCCCAAACCCCCATTGACAAAAACACTCCTTTTTGGTATAATAAAGGTGCAGAGGGCTAGAACCCCTGGATTGATTTTTGTGCGCCGTCCAATAGGACACATTTTCGCGGCTATGCCGTGTAGCACATCTGGTTAGGATTGTATTTATGTGTTGTGTTAGGATACCGTGGGCTTTTTGCTCGCAATGCACACGTTGTTATTTTTGTATGCGGTTATGATGCAACTATCATAACCATGTTTTGAGAATGGATCAATTTACGGGGTAAGTGTTTCTTCTCCCCTGCGAAGAAAGTTTATATCTTGCCATTGAGCAGGAACAGTTTATCAGAGCCGTATGGCAAGCTATTTCCGGGCAACCGTTGCAAATAGCTATTTTCAAGGATTCAGGCGCATTCACGCGCAAATTGTGTTGAGGGCAGTTTTTACGGGATAACTATGCCCGTAAAAGTATCAGGGTAATTTTCATAATTACCACAATGAATTTCATAGCGACATCGCCGCAAAAGTGTGAAAGTACAGGAAAAAGATTTCTGTGCTTTTTTCGTTGTCAGCGATGCGTACCGGAGGCGGATTTTTACGTTCCGTTTTTGCCGTTATGAAAGGAGGTGGTGCTTATGAAAATTACCCTTTTTGTATTTTTCATATATTCTTGCACATTGAACAAACATATCAACCATCGCCTCCGTCGCGCATCCGTTAAACTCACACAGAAAAGCGTAGGGCTTAGCTGCTAACAATCGTTATCCGGAAATCGTAACGCTATCCAAGACGTTGCAACGGTTAAGAGAAAGTAATCCCAAAATAACACAGGCATCTCTTATACGAGATGGATATTTTCAAAGAACAAGAATCAATCGTATATTCAGAAACAGTAATGACAAGGGCGGACCGTTCCCTATAACCGTAAAGGATATCGTCACTCTCGCAATCGCTTATAAGCTAAACGAGGAGCAGACAAGAGAACTTTTATTCAGCGCATTCCCAGATTTCAGATTTTATGAGATGTTCGTAAAAAATCAAATGAGTCTGGCAGATGCAAACGAAATCTTAGACGAGCAAGCTCTTGACTTGCTTGGTACGTCAATCTTAGATGATTGAAAAAATGATAAAGTTTCCTCGCGCCGCTTCCCTTGGGGAAGCAGGAAACGCTTTGACATCAGGTATAATGGTGTCAGGTTAAAGTTGCGCAACCAAAACCAATTTTTTATTTACGAAAGGAGAAAAAAGTATGCTAAACATCAGAGATCTTAAAATCGATCCCGCCTCGCTCGGTGAGAAAAAGCTCCTTGTGGAGATCATTCCC
>SVSA01000106.1 GCA_015064545.1 Oscillospiraceae bacterium
CAAGCCGAGCGCATATGTACCTCCTTGGCTCCTGCGCTGTAAAGAAAATCCACAGTTTCGTGAAGCTGAGTGCCTCGCACGATGGAATCGTCCACGAACAGAAGGCGCTTGTCCTCGATCAGCTCGGGAACGGGGATCTGCTTCATTTTCGCCACTTGGTTTCTGACACTCTGATTGGTCGGCATAAAGGAGCGCGGCCAAGTGGGAGTGTATTTGACGAAGGGACGCGCGTATTCGTATCCGCTTTGTCTTGCATACCCCATAGCGTGAGGCACTCCCGAATCGGGAACACCTGCCACGAAATCAACCTCGGGAAGTTCGCCTCTCGCCATTTCGTCACGCGCCATAATTTTACCGTTTGTGACACGCATGACCTCTACATTTCTTCCCTCGTAGCGTGAGTTGGGATAACCGTAATACGACCAAAGAAATGCGCATATTTTCATTTTCTCACCCGCAGGCGAGAGTGTTTCGATCTTATCGGACGTAAGCTTGACAATCTCACGGGGACCGAGCTCATAGGCATCCTCGTAGCCAAGCTTAGTATAAGCGAAGGACTCAAATGACACGCAATGTCCTTCTTCGTTCTTGCCGATCAGAACGGGCAAACGACCGTATTTATCTCTTGCGGCAATCACATCGCCGTCCGAGGTCAGAATAAGCAAAGTCAAAGAACCGTCGATTTCATCCTGTGCATGAAGAATACCCGATACAAGATCGTCCGCTTGGTTGATCAGTCCTGCCACAAGCTCAGTCGTGTTGACCTTGCCCGAGCTCATTGCCATAAACTGATGACCGTGATCCGAATAATATTTCTCAACCAGCTCCTCTGCGTTATTGATACAGCCTACCGTGGTGATGCCGTAAATACCGAGGTGGGAGCGAACGAGAAGCGGTTGTGGGTCGCTGTCGCTGATACAGCCGATACCGCTGCAACCGTGGAAGTCAACCAGATCCTTCTCAAACTTGGTACGGAACGGTGTGTTGCCGATAGAGTGGATCTGACGCTGAAATCCATCCTGCGCATCATATACGATCATACCGCCGCTTTTCGTACCAAGGTGAGAGTGGTAGTCAACTCCGAAAAAAATATCCATAACGCAATCTCTTTTGGAGACTGCTCCGAAAAATCCTCCCATTAAGCGAAGAAGAGCTTATTGAGCGTCATGGGATCAATATACTTGCCATCCTTGTAGACACGCATATTGCCGGATGCGATTTCATCGATGAGCATTACGTTGCCGTCTGCATCGTATCCGAACTCAAACTTAATATCGTAAAGGTCAAGCCCCTTTGCCTTGAGATCGTCGGCAACGATCTTTGTGATTGCCTGTGTCTGTGCCTTGAGAGAGTCGTACTGCTCTGCAGTCATCACGCCAAGGTCAACGAGCCCGTCCTTGGTTACAAGGGGATCGCCCTTTGCATCGTTCTTGAAGGTGGTCTCAACATATGCGGGAAGATCCTGCCCCTCGGTACAGTAATCGGAATAACGACGGTAGAAGGAGCCTACTGCTTTATAACGGCAGATAACCTCAAGTCCCTTGCCGAACACCTTGGCAGAGAGAACCTCCATGGTGGTATCCTCAAGGTTTGCGCTGACGTAGTGAGTTCGAATGCCTGCGGCATTAATCTTCTCAAAGAAATAGACGGACATGCGAAGATTGACGTCGCCAACGCCCTCGATAGTAAGACCTACCGAATTTTCGCCGGGATCGAACACACCGTCCTTGCCGGTGCAATCATCCTTAAAGAGAAGTAGGCAGTTGCCGTTGGGCAGCTCGTATACGTTTTTGGTTTTTCCTGTGTAAAGCAGCTTCTTTTCCATAGTAGAAATCTCCTTTTATATTCACAATTTTTTCAAATGAACGTAAGCGTCTTTGTCCAACGTTTGTTTTGAAAAACACTCACCCATTATGACTTAATCATTATACTACAAAATCACTTTTTTTTCAATATATTCGATA
Organism: Oscillospiraceae bacterium; assembly: GCA_015064545.1. Lineage (GTDB taxonomy): Bacteria > Bacillota > Clostridia > Oscillospirales > CAG-272 > Colimorpha_A. The sequence goes on from SVSA01000106.1 coordinate 1,965, forward strand.
AAAAAAACAAAAATTCAACAAAACATTTTTTAATCCGGAGCAACCGTTGCCATTATAACCCTTTGACGTTATAGGTGTATAATTGCGATCGATTCAAGTCAACGCCGTGCATATTGATTGCTCTGATTCCAAGCTCATCATAGGTCGTGTAGTAATAGATCCCCTTATCCAAATTACAACAGCTGCTGTAGCGTGTATATTCAAAGCCCTTGGCAGCCTGAACACACCCTTTTGGCATCGCAACGGAATTCAGAATGTGAAAGAACTGATTCACGTTTGATTTTTCGGTATGCTCCGATACGGAGTTCTCCTTTACAAAAAGAGCCTTGATGAACCGTGACGCACTTGAATAATCTCCGGGCAGCCCCAATGCTCCTAACCCTAAGCTATAGTTTCCCATAGGTATTCCTTCCCCGAATTGCGAGGTTGCTTGACCTGTACTTAACCCCATGTAGTTGCTCGCGTTCGTATAGTGATATTCAAAGGGTGGATTGTTGGTCAGAACCTCAAACGGATTGTCGTATATTTTCAATCCGCCTTTCAACGGTTCTACTACAAGGCTGCATTTTTGATCGCTGATCATCCAGTGCAGCGGCGACAGAGGAAGCTGCTCACTAAAGTTGATATTGATCAAATTGATTTTTCCGAGAAGCGCTTTCGCTTCATCAACGCAGGCACACCGTTCTAAAATCCAAAGAATAAGCTCAAAAGGTGCAATGTTGTCCCTTCCCTCTTCAAATGGATAGTAGACGGCATTTTGAGGAAAGTTCAAGCCGACCATAGAGAGCCCCTTCTCGTTCGTAGCCTCATAGTATAGCGGAAAATCATCGACAATGGTAGCCATACCGATCATCGCATAGTGTGATTTTTTCGGCTTTGCGCAACGCATTTTTATTTCATAATTTCGCGGAATAATCACCACGCTTTCACCGTATCCACGGTCAAGATCCAGATTCCTTCCGAAATAAGAAGCGTTACTTCTATAACAAATAGCCGTACACATAGATACCTCCGTGCTTGCACTCTCCTTTATTATTTCCTAAAGCAAATAAAACATTTATTTGCCGCATTGTTTCTGAAAAACGCAAGCAATCATTGACACTGAGCGGAAGGTGTGATATAATGTCCACAGAATGTCTTGCTACGCAATACAAATTACTCGTTTGAATTTGAAGGAGGTATATGATGAAAATTGCAGTTACTTACGAAAATGAACAGATCTTTCAGCACTTCGGTCATACCGAGCAGTTCAAGGTATATGAGATTGAAGACGGTAAAATACTATCCTCTGAGGTGATCGATACCAATGGTCAGGGACACGGTGCACTTGCAGGTCTTTTGCAAGCAATCGCTGCTGACGTTCTCATCTGCGGAGGCATCGGCGGTGGTGCACAGATGGCACTTGCCAAAGCCGGCATCAAGCTCTATGGCGGTGTCAGCGGAGCTTGCGACGCGGCGGTCAAGGCGTTTCTTGCAAATGACCTCGGCTATCATCCCAATATCAGATGCGACCATCACGACCATGAGCACGGCGAAGGCGGTCACAGCTGTGGTGACCACGGTTGCGTTACGCACAACTGCGGCGGTCATAGCTGCCACTAAAATATCCCAAGGCGCTGATCCATTCGGATGCAAAAGCTATGATCGCGACAAAAACACACATAAAATGAAATCCGAAAGGATTTCTTCCTTAAAAAGCCACCCTGTGAGCGAGAATCGCTTGCAGGGTGGCTTTGCGGCAATGTAAGAAGTCTGTGCTTCTCGTTTTCTTATTCCGTGTGTTTTTGTTCTGCGCGAAATGAATCAGCCCTTTGCTCTTTGATTGATCAATTAAAGATAATTCACCAGCAAAATTACGACGCTCGTGACGATCATCACGATACCCACCACGCGGTTTAAGGTCTTTGCGTTGGCTTTGTTGGCGATTTTGGAGGCAATTCTTGCCCAAAGCAACGTAAATATAACGCACAGCACAAGACAAAGAACATCGGGCATTCCTCCGATCGTAAAATGGCTGATGCCACCAATCAGTGCCGTAAACGCCATAATGAACACGCTTGTGCCGACTGCCAGATGCATGGGATATCCAAGGAATGAGGTCAGAACAAGCAACAGCATCATTCCGCCTCCCGCACCTACAAAGCCGCAGATAAAGCCAACGAATATGCCGCCGACGATGGCCTTAATCCGTCTTCCCTTCGGAGAGCTTTCTTCCAATTGTTCTCTCGTTTTGGTGACAGGCTTCAAAAGGAAGCGCAGTCCGATGATCATCAACGCTATCTGCATCGTTCCACTCATAGCTTGCTCGGGCAAAAAGCTTGCAACAAAGCTACCGATCACCGTTACGATAAGAACGCTCACCAGCAAAGGCAGGCTGTTTTTTACGTCTAAGTTTCCTCTTTTCTTATAGGTGTACGCACTGACAAGGCTTGCCAGAACGTCGCTGATCAGTCCTATGCCAACAGCATCGTAGGCAGGGACACCTAAAAAGGTTATGAGCATAGGGCCTATCACCGCGGCAGCACTCATACC
>SVSA01000016.1 GCA_015064545.1 Oscillospiraceae bacterium
TAGGCGGCTGAGGGATTGTTTTACGATAAAATCTTGCTTTATTACAATCCCTCCGTCTCGCTCCGCGAGCCACCTCGGCTCACTACCGCCCGATAGTACACCTAAAAGGTGTAACACACTATACCTTGCTCTGCAAGACGTGTGAAAAGGAGTACGAACAAATTGCTCGTACTCCTTTTGCTTTTTCGGCAGGTAAAACCTGCTTTATGGAAGGCCCCCCTTCCGGCGGTTTTTGTTGTGAGAAGATGCGAAGTGATCATATGCCGTATTTCAGCTTCAGACGGTTCAGCTTATCACCGATGGGCTTGGCCATATACCATAAAAAGATGAAATTGGAACAGGCATAGAGTAAGGTATGGGGAAGGGCCGTGGCCATAACGGCAAGATAGGCCGCTATGGTGAAGGAGGAATGATACCACAGCGCGGTAAAGATATCCATGAGAAGCGAGAAGAAGATGCCGGCGGCCACCCCGTATAAGAGAAGTAAGACACGGTGCCGCCGCAGGGGACGCTCAAGATAGCCGGCGATCAGTCCGATCAGACCCCAGCCTAACATTTGAAAGGGTGTCCAAGGGCCTTGACCGAAGGAGATGTTGGAGAGAAGTGCGGCAAGCGAACCGACAAGAAAGCCCGATTCCGGCCCGAGATACAGCGCGGTGATTACGGTCAGCGCTGTGATCGGCTTAAAGAAGGGAATCCAGCGCCCCACGATACAAAGGACGGTCATCACCGATACCATGACCAGCCGTCGTGTTCCCAGCTTTTGATTATCAAGCCCGAGGTAAAAGAGAAGCAGTGCCAGCAGAGCGACGACACAGGAAAGGGGCAAATAATAGCGCTCATTCAGAAAGAATAGACCGAGTCCCACCGTCATCGGAATGATGGCAAGTGGGAGAATGACGCGGAGCATCTTGCGCAAAGGCGCGGAAACTGTCAGCATCCTGAACCCTCCGTTCTGCCGTTCAGCCGACATAAGGCCGCGACCTGCGAAACCGTTACGGTTTGTTCGTAATAGCCGCGTGTCATACGAGCGGCGGGCGTGGTATAGAAGCGGTTTTCAGCAAAAAAGCGTTCGGGGGTGTCCTCCGAAACAATCCTTCCGTCAAAGAGCAGGACACAACGATCGGCGCATTGGGAGGCGAAATCGATATCGTGTGTGACGAGAACAATCGTGACACCCTGCTGCTTCAGCTGCTTGAGAAGCGTAAGAAAAGTGTCCCGATGCTGGGCGTCCAGTCCCTTGGTGGGCTCATCCATAAAAAGAATCTTCGGCTTCGTGGCCAGCACCTTGGCCAGCGCGACCAATTGTTTTTCTCCACCCGAAAGATCATAGGGATGGCGGTCGAGAAGGGGGGACAGGTCAAAGGGAAGCGTATCTGCCGAAAGCCCGGCGTCGGCGAGCTCCTCGCGCACGGTGTTTTTCAAGAAGACGGTTTCCACATCCTGTGGTAAGAGCGAAAGACAGTTACGATAGAGGGAGCCGTTACGGTAGTGCTTGAGCGGCTTTCCGAAGAGGGAAACCGATCCGCCATCGGGAGCTTTCAGCCCGGCAGCTATCCGAAGCGCGGTGGTTTTTCCCGAACCATTTCCGCCAAGCAGACAGAGAATTTCGTTTTCGTACACGGTGAGTGAGAAACCGTTTAAGACCGGCGCGGCAGTTCGCTCATAGCGAAATCCGATCTCCTGCATCGTCAAAACCGCGTGAGTGGACGGCGCGGAGACTGCTTGTGGCAGGGTACGCACCGTATTGGGATGGTAGCGCTCCAGGCATTCCCGTCCCTCGCGCACCGTAAGCGGCAGAGGGTTATTCCAGCCGAGCATCGCACCGAGGCGAACGGCGGTGGGCATCGCCTTCCACAAGGCGGCATCGGGCGATAGGGCGGCAAGCACCTCGCGCGGTGCTCCGCAGGCGGTCAGCCGCCCTTGCTCCAAGAGACAAAGACGGTGGCAATCGGGGATGACCTCCTCGGCATGATGCTCGACAAGAAGGATCGTGAGCGAAAGCTCGCGATTCAGCTTTTTCAAGGTGTGAAGAAAATCCGAGGCGGCGATGGGATCTAACTGTGCCGTTGGTTCATCTAAAATCAGAATATCGGGATCCATGACCATGACCGAGGCCAGATTGAGAAGCTGCTTTTGACCGCCCGACAGCGAATCGGTCGACTTGTGATACCAGCCTTCGATCCCGAAATAGCCGGCGGTTTCGGCAACCCGGCGGGCGATGACTGCGGGGGGGATGCCAAGATTTTCTAAACCGAAAGCCAACTCATGCCAGACCTTGTCGGTTACGATTTGCTTTTCGGGATCCTGCATGACAAAGCCGATGGCCGAGGCCGAAACCGCGGTGGAAAGCTCCTCCATCGGCGTGCCGCGATACCGTATGGTGCCGCTTTGCGTGCCGCGCGGTCTCAGCTCGTTTTTGATTAAACGAAGCAGGGTGGATTTGCCGCTTCCCGTCAAACCGCAAATGACCGTAAAATTACCGCGATGGATTGTTAACGAAACATCGGACACGGTGGGCGCAGAGGCCTCGGGGTAAGTAAAGGTCAGGTGTTCCAGCGTAAGAAGTTCCATTGGATTCGTTCTCCGATTTCAAGGATAGCAGGCAGGAAAGCAAGAAGTGCATAGGACAAGATGGCAATCAGTCCGAGCGGTGTCGGCGCGGCATAAGAGATCGTAGGATAAAAGGTGAAGTGCAGGGTATCGGTAGCCAAGGCAAGGCTTGTCGGCGTCAGAAGCAGGAGAATCAGTCCGATCAATCCGATATCGGCGGCGCGAAGGCGATACCGCGTTAAGGAGGTGCGTTTACCGCTTCCGTATCCGCGGGCGGCCATGCTGTCTGCGGTGGTAATGCCGTTTTCCAGCGCCCAGGTGATCATAACCGAGAAGGTGCGCAGTCCGCCGCGCACGCGGTCAAGAAGCGTATCCTCGCGATAAAGACCGAGCGCCATCTGTGTTTGCCGAACGCTGTTCGCTTGACGACGAAACAGGGGCAGATAGCGAAGAGTCATCGAAAGAAGCAGCGCGAGCCTGGGGGAAAGCGCTCCGAAAAGATAGAGGAGCTTGTCACTTGTCAAGCGGACGGTCAGTGCGGAAAACCAAAGCAGAACGGTAACAATCATGGCCGAGGCGGTCAAGCCGTAAGCGGTTGCCTCCCAGGTGATCGGTGTGTTGTTGAACAGAAAGAGAATGGTCGTGCCGTTATGGGAAAAGATTGGATTGAGAAGAGCCATCATAAGAAACAAAAGGAGCATGCCGCCAAGCGATCGCAAACGGATCGTCCGACAAAGAATCCCTTCGTTTACGAGACTGCCCAAGCAGGCCAGAAGCAGGAGAAGGGGATGAAACGAGAACATCGCGATGCCGATGACGGCACCGTAGCAAAGCGCCAACACAAAGGGATTTCGATTGTCTAAGGATTTCAACGGGATACCTCCTTTCGGGTACGGTAGTCTTATGCTTCAAAGGAAAGGGTATAAAACCAGACAATGGTGTCGCCGTCCGAAAGCTCAAAGGAGGCGCAACCCATAGCCGGAGACTGACCGTTGACCCGATATTGCCAGCCGGAGGACTGACCGAAGGCGTTGGCATATACCTGACCGATTCCCACAAAGTAGGGAGCAGCCTCCGTACCGCTGTTGTCGAGCGGGATACGGTATTGCTTGGCCGCCTCAATTAAAATATCGTAAACAGAGTCTCCTTCTTCAATGAGAAACTCGGCTTCGGGCAGGAGAATGCCATCTTCCGGCAGATGCGAGGTGCCTGCCAGACCGAGAATGGCATCGCAGCGAATGCTGATCGTCACAGAGCCGATCGGGTTTTCCTTCGGGATGGAGGTGCCGTAATAATCCTCCGGACGCTGTATATCGGAAAACAGCAGGATGGCGACGGCGATGACGGTGAGAAGGAGAACCGTGAAAATATTCTTGCGGTGATGCTTGCGCAGGAGAAGGAGAAGAAGGCAAACAAACAGTGCCAAACCGACGAGAATGAAGCAAAACACCAGCTTGAGTGACGGTTTGCTGCCGATTTCGGCCGGTGGCTCCCCTTCGGACTCCTTTTCGGTTGTCAGGGGCGCGGGATCCAATTCCGCGGGATTGGCGCGGTCAAAGAGAAACAGCGAGCCGTCACCGCGCATCAAGCGGAGATAGGCCGCCATGGCGCAGAAGACCTGTGCGGTGGCATTTTCGTTGCTTTGGTCGCCGATTCGGTGGCAATAGCTGCCATCCGAGAGACGAAAGCGAGCCACAGCATCCCATAGTGTTGTACCGTTTTTGATAAAGCGAGCGTCAGCTTCGCAGTCAATGCCGAGAGCAGACAGCGCCACAATGACTTGTGCGGTGCTTTCGGGATTCTTTTCGCCGTAGCTGATATAGTCTCCGCTTTCGGTCTGGCTCGACGACAAGAAGGCAAGCGCGCGTGATATTGCCGCCGAAACATCGGCTTCCTCGGCATAGGGGGCGAGAGCCTGAAGCGTCATCGCGGTTATGTCGATGTCGGCGGTTTTGCCGTTTAACGCCCAACCGCCGCTCTCGGTTTGCAGGGAAAGGAGAGTGTCGCGGATCTTCTCGGCCGAATGGGTAGCGCTGACATAGCCGTTATTCAGCAGATGCAGGCCGAAGATCAAACTGGTGATGCCTTGTTCACCAATCGTACTGTCAAGCACGGTTTGGATGTAGCGATTGGTACTGCCGATGGCTACAAGACAGAGTGCGTACTTCTGACGTGTCGTAGCAGACGGTACGCTGTTGGCCTCAAGATAAGCCAACAGCGCAGGTTCGTAGGAGGCAAAGGTCTGGTCACTGTTTTGACTCAGCGCCAGTACATTCCATTCGGCCGTAATACCGGCCGCCGAGGCCAGCGGGCCGTTGATCCATGCCGAGAGGGACGGCACTTCGGCTTCGCTTAGCCGATAGGCAAGGATTTCCTCCCATCCCGAGACGATCTCCTGCTCGGCGGCGCTTGCTTTAAGGGGACACAGAAGGAGCAGACACAGAAGAAGGAGAGAACATGCTCGCAGTGTTTTCATGAGGCGCGATGCTTTTTGACTGCTGTCAGAATGGTGACCGTCAGTGCAATCGCGGCGGCCAGTACCGCGGCGCCGATGCCGAGATAGACCAGCGGGTTGTTGTCGGTAGCAACAGGGCCATGCTCCCCTTCGGTAACCGGTGTGGTGATCGGTTCGGTGACGATGATATCCTCATAAGGATAAACGGTTGCCAAGAAAATCGGGGGAACGAGCGTCATTCCGTCCTTGGTGGCGCTGACGATGATGGTGCCGGCCAGCGTGAACGGAATCAGAACGTTACCCATCTCATCGGTGATATAGGAGCTCGGCAGACCGTTTATGGTGATGACGGCGCCGGCAAGAGGGGCCTTGACCGGTTGAAAATTGGCATCATAGCCCGAGGAGTAGAGGGTTAGTGCCAGGGTATCGCCTTCGAGGAGGGTGCTATGATTGATGTCGAAATAGGCATAGGTGTCCGACCAGGTGGTTTTATCGTTGTAGACATAGGCAACCAGATAATCGCCGTTTTCGATCGGATCAGCCAGACTCATGCAGGAATCGTGATTAAGCTGGTAGCCGAAGCAACCGCTGGTGTCTCCCCACAGCTTGGTTAAGGCCAGTCCGTATTGGCCCATTGCCGAGCCGTAACCGGCGGCAGCTCCACCGGCGTAGTAGGATTCATGGGCGGCATAAAGGGCATCGTTGACGGTGAGAAGAGAGTCTCCATCGATATCGGTGACCGTTACGGGACGTTGTGCGGCCACAATGGTGCCGGCCGTTACGATAGATACCGTAATTTCGGCGGTTGTGACGCTTGTGCCGGTTTCAGCCGAAAGGGGCATCAAGCTGAACGAGACGAGAAGAGAAGCCGTGAGCATCAGAAGAAGAAAGCGTTTCATAAAATAAACCTCATTTCGATGAATTTTTGACGGAAGGGCGGTTGTCCTCGCCTGCGGTAGGCGAGGGTGGGACGAGGCGGGCTTCGGCTTCCTTGGCTTTCCGTATGGCAAGACGGTGTCGCTTGGCTCGGATGCGCTTTTCTTTGGTTTTTTGAAGATGCTCGCTGTTATCGCGGGGCTCTTTGAGCCCGGCGGCCTCCAGCGCACGCGGCCAGGGACCGAGAAAGGCTTTGATTGCTACGACCTCGCGCTCCGAAAAATCCGAACGCTTCGGATAACGGGAGTCTCCCATTGACCGAAGTGCGTCGGCCTTCTTGCGTAACAGACAAAGACAATCCTCTTTCGTGAGCTTTTGCTCGGACATGGCGATCACCTCCAACCATAAAAACAGCGCCCTTTTACCGTAAAGCACCGGTAAAAAAGCGCAGCAATCCATCGGCATCGACCAAAGGGTATCGTACCTCGGGGATGACGAAAAAACGGCTGCACTTTTCATATCCAAAAATGCCGAATCCCTTCGCTTTTGTTTGGTGAGTGTTCCGACTTTAGAAGATATTCTTCCCTTACGGTAATGATGGTTGCGACGGATTTGCACCGAACTTTCCTCTGATCCGACAAACGGAACCAAACGGCGAACATGATGAAATTGTATGTACGGGATGACCGTACGATTGTATTATAAGCGAGTTTCGGAGGTTTGTCAAGTACCAAATGAAAAACCGTCGCGGTTTGGATACCGCAACGGTTTTTCTAAACTTATTGGTTATCCCAGAAGCGCCTCATATTGTCAAGGCCCATGCGAATGCCGACGAGGTTGTCCTCCACACCCTCAAATTCCAAAGAGAGGAAGCCGGCGTAGCCGCTTCTTTTCAAAATACCGAGGCTTTGGGGGATATCGGCAGTACCGTGGCCGACGATCGTGCCGCGCAGGTAGTTTCCGGCACGAGTGCGGAACCAGCCGGCACCGGGATTCGGCTCGGAGCCCTTTTTGTAAAGGAAATCCTTGCAGTGAACATGGAAAGCGTAGGGGGCAAGACGTGAAACCGAAAGGGGCGGCTTCTCGTCGGCACACATAAAGTTTCCGAGGTCGAGAAGAGCACCGAAGTTGGGCGAAGCGACCGCATCGATCAGCGAGGCTACGCGGTCGGCATCCTGTGAGAAATAGCCATGATTCTCGGTCATGGTTCGGATTCCCTTGGTGGCAGCATAATCTGTCACACGGCGGCATCCTTCGGCAAGACGCGGCAAGACAACGGCATAGCCGAGGCCGTAGGTTTGTCCCCGTACCCCGCTCGATACATCGTGACGCATCATGCCGACACCAAGACAGGCGGCCTTGTCGACCAGACGGCAGAGCCGCTCTACCTCACGGTCGAGATCGCCGTCCGAGCCATTGAGAAAATCAGCACCCACACAAAGGCTGACCGTGGCAAGTCCGGCCTCGCGTGCGGTATCACCGATCTTGCGAAGCTCGTCATCGGTGGTGTTGAGCCAGTCTGCCTCGGTAAACTCGATGCCGTCAAAGCCGAAGGCGGCGGCCTTTTCGATCATTCCGTAGATACCAAGCTCACTAGCGGCACCGTAGTGCCCGAAGCTATAGGAATTAATGCAGTATTTCATAGGTTATGAATTTCCACCGATTTTCCGGTTTCGGCCGACTCGTAAATTGCATCAATAATCTTCATGAGAGCCACACCGTCCTCCGCGGTGGCGCGGCAAGGGGCAAGACCTTCTGCGGCATCCACAAAGCCGCAAATTTCCTTTTCAAACAGTCCGTTGAAGGACAGCGCTGTACTGGCAGCGGGGGAGACATTGACAAAGCGTCCCGCCATCTGCGTGTAAAGCTCTACCTCGGGATCGATTCGGCAGCCGGCTTTGGTACCGAACAGCTCGATATTGCCCACATCCTTCTTGATATTCAGATTAAAGCTGGCCTCCACCGATACGGTAAGACCGTTATCGAACTTGATCAGCGCCGTGGTAAAATCCTCGACCGTGTAGGGAGCATCGCCCTTGGCCGCCCATGCGGTAGGCGCTCCGGCGGCACGGTTGGGGCCGAGATTGTTGTAGGTCGCACCGTAAGCCGAAACGGGATTGGGAAGGCCTGCGAGATAGCGCACGAGGTCGATGACATGAACGCCGAGATCGATGAGCGGGCCGCCGCCCGAGCGGGCCTTATCGCCGAACCAACCGCCGGGACAGCCCGAACGGCGCAGGTAGGTGGCCTTGGCGTAGTAGATGTCGCCGAACACACCGTCATCAATGAAGGCCTTCAGCGCCGCGGCATCGTTACCGAAGCGACGGACGAAGCCAATCTGTAAGAGCTTGCCGGTTTCCTTGGAAACCGCCAGCATCTCTTCCGCCTCTTTGGTATTCATGGCCATGGGCTTTTCGCAGATAACGTGCGCACCACCGCGAAGAGCCGCGATGGTAGCGTCCTTATGCACCGAATTCCAGGTGCAGACGCTGACGCAGTCGAGGTTTTCCTTGGCGATCATTTCATGAAAATCGGTGTACAGATGAGGGATGCCGTACTCCTTGCCGTAGGCGGTCAGCTTGGCCTCGTCGATATCGCAGGCGGCAACCACCTCGACACGATGTTGCAATTTTTTATAGCCGGCCATATGGCTGCGGCTGATTCCGCCGGTACCGATGATACCGACACGAAGCTTGTTTGCCATAATGGTTTCTCCTTTTATCCGATGGGGATTAGTGATTGGCAATGATGTTCCGCAAGAAGTCGACGGCCTCGCCGATATCCTTGGCGGGATCGTTGCCCGCTTCACGCTCAATGGTAAGGAAGCCGCGGTAGCCGATGTCCTCTAAAGCCTTCAGATAGGCCGGGAAATCGACGCCGCCCTTGCCGAGAGGCTCTTCGCGGAAGCAGGTGATCTTCTTCATATCCTCGGGCATGGGAGTTACACCGTAGATCATTTCGGGAGGCATGTCGGCCAGCTTTACGCCATCCTTGGCGTGCGTGTGGACGATGTATTTCCGGAGATTGTAAACGGCCTGCACGGGATCGTCTCCGGTGACCATGACCAAATTGGCGGGGTCAAGGTTGACGGCTACGCCGGTGGACTCCAGCGCGTCGAGGAAAGTCTTCAGCACGAATGAGGTCTCGGGACCCGTCTCAATCGCAAAATGCGAACCGATACTGTCGGCATAACGGCTCAGCTCAAAGCAAGCCTCCTGCATAACCTTGTAGCGGTCAACGGTAGGATCGGTCGGAACGACGCCGATGTGCGTGGTGACAACATCGGTGCCAAGCTCCTTGGCAAGGTCAAGAATTCGCTTGGATTTTTCGATAAGCGCCGGATTTTTCTCGGCGTTTCCAAAGCCGTGTCCCAGATCGCCGCAAAGAGCAGAGAAGATAAGACCGTTCGAGGCCATCTTGTCCTTCAGTACACGAATTTTGGCCGGTGTCATGTTTTCGGGGGCATGCTCACCGTAGGTGGCATACATCTGAAAGCCTTGTGCGCCCATAGCGACTGCTTTTTTGATTGCTTCGTCCTCGGAAAGACGGAAGGAATCCATCATAACGCCAATCGGAAATGCAAACATTGTCTATTACCTCCAAATAAAGCAAAAATATACTATTTTCATTATACGGTATCTCTTTGGTAAAGTCAAGACGAAACTGTTGCCGGTTACCGTAAGAATATTGCTGTTTCAGTCTTCTTTTTTCAGAAAAAGAACATTTGTTCCAAAATGTGCTTGACAAAGAACAAATGTTCGTGATATACTGAGAGACGAAAACCAACATAGAAAAGAGATGGTATGGTGGCACGCACGATTTTACATTGCGACATGAATAATTTTTTTGCCTCGGTCGAGACCGTCAAGGATCCGAGCCTGGCCGGAAAGCCTCTTGCGGTCTGCGGCAGTATCGAGGAACGGCACGGTATTGTTTTGGCCAAAAACGAGCTGGCCAAGGCTTACGGAATCACAACCGGCGAGCCGGTCGTTCGCGCACGGGCCAAGTGTCGAAATCTGACCGTGGTCTCGCCGCATTACGAGGATTATCTGAAATATTCGGCTCTGGCACGGACTATTTACAGTGAGTATACCGATCTTGTGGAGCCGTATGGCGTAGACGAATGCTGGCTGGATGTCACAGGTAGTGAGCGTTTGTTCGGCGATGGCAAAACCATTGCCGAGGCATTACGGGCGCGTATCAAGCGGGAGCTTGGCTTGACCATCTCGGTCGGCGTTTCCTTTAACAAGGTGTTTGCGAAGCTGGGTTCGGATTTGAAAAAGCCGGATGCCGTGACGGTTATCCCGGAGGCATCGTTTCGCGATACGGTCTTTCCTCTCAAGGTATCTGAGCTGTTTGGTGTAGGACGCTCGACGGCCGCCGAGCTTTTTCGGTACGGCATCTTCACGATTGGACAATTGGCAACGGCATATCCGCCGCTGTTGCAGCAGCGGTTTGGCAAAAACGGATGGCGCATGAGGCGGGATGCTGCCGGAGAAAATACCGATCCGGTGTTATCGTTGGATACTGAAATTCCTCTCAAGAGCATCGGTCACGGAACCACGCCCCGTCAGGATATGGCCTCTCTTGCCGAGGCGTGGCCCATCATGCTGGCGCTCTGTGAGGAAATTGGCCACCGTCTGCTGGCCTGCCGCAAGCGTGCCCGCGGTGTTTCGCTTTCCTTGCGGGACAATACGCTGAAAACGCGCCAATATCAGTGTCACTTCCCGATACCGACCGACAGCTATTCGGTCATTGCTTCGGCAGCGCGTTCCTTGCTCGCCGAGCGCCATGTGTGGGAACGGCCGCTTCGCTCGCTTTCGGTTACGGCGATTGATTTGATTGGCGACCATGTTCCCTATCAGGCCGATTTTTTCTGTGATGCCGAACGGCTTGCACGTTCCGAGACGATCGATCGGGTGATGGACGCCATTAACATCCGTTACGGTAAGGGCAAAATCCGTTACGGCGTTCTCGTGCAGAATCCGCGCGGAGAGGTCGGCCGCGGCATCGGTTTTGGACGGCGGGAGGAGCTCAGGTAAGCAAAAAAACAGCATCGTTTTTCGGCGGCACGATGATGTATCCGATGACGATGCTGTTTTGTTTTTAGGATTTGCGCTCAGCGATCGGTATGTAAGCGCGGCGGGGATGGACAGCCATGTAGGCGGGGCGGATAATCTTACCGCGTCCGACCAATTCCTCCAGACGGTGAGCGCTCCAACCGGCAATGCGTGCGACGGCGAAAATCGGTGTGAACAGCTCGACCGGCAGACCAAGCATCCGATAAACAAAGCCCGAATAAAAGTCGACATTTGCGCTGACGCCCTTATAAATCTTTCGTTCGGCGGCAATAACCTGCGGTGCCATCCGTTCGACGGTGGCATACAGGGCAAACTCCTTTTCCAGATGCTTTTCTGCGGCTAATTTCTCGACAAAGGCGCGGAAGATCTCGGCACGGGGATCCGAGACAGAATAAATGGCGTGACCAATGCCGTAGATCAAACCGGAGCCGTCAAAGGCTTCCTTACGGAGCAGTTTTTGCAAATAATCGGCTACCTCACTCTCATTGTCCCAGTGTACAACCGTTTCCTTCATGCTTTCCATCATCTCGCAGACCTTGATATTGGCGCCGCCGTGACGGGGGCCCTTCAGCGAGCCGAGGGCAGCCGCTATCGCCGAATAGGTGTCGGTTCCGGAGGAGGAAACAACGTGCGTGGTAAAGGAGGAATTGTTTCCGCCGCCATGCTCGGCATGAAGGACCAGCGCGAGGTCGAGAATTTTGGCCTCCAGCTCGGTATAACGGCTGTCAATACGAAGCATATGGAGCAAATTTTCCGCGGTGGAAAGCTTGGCGTCGGGCTCGTGGATAAAGAAGCTGCGGTTTCCCTTTAAATAATAGTCGTAGGCAAGATATCCGTAGACCGACAGCATGGGGAACATGGCAATCAGCTGTAAGCATTGGCGCAGAACATTGGGAATGCCGGTGTCGTCGGGATTGAGATCGTAGGAGTACATGGTCAGAACCGAGCGAGCCAGCGAATTCATCATGTTGGTGCTGGGTGCCTTCATAATCAGGTCGCGCACAAAGGAGTTGGGCAGGGAGCGGTAATTGGCGAGAGTTTCACAAAAGCGGGTTAGCTGTTCTTGCGTTGGCAGCTCACCGAAAAGCAGTAAATAGGTAATTTCCTCGAAGCCAAAACGCTTGTCGGCAAGAAAGCCGTGCGTGAGATCCTTGATATTATAGCCGCGGTAATAAAGCTCCCCGGCACAGGGGACCTCTTCACCGTTTTCGCCCGTTTTTTTCGCTTGAACCTCCGAAATTTCGGTCAGACCTGTCAGAACGCCCTTACCGTTGAGATCACGCAGACCGCGGTTGACCTGATATTTCTGATACATGGCGGGCTCGATGAAATTGCTGGTTTCACAGAGGGCGGCCAGCGCCGTAATTTCGGGAGTGATGGCGGCATAATTTCGTTTTTCCATAGGACACCTCGTTTTCTTACTTGAGATGGGATTTATACTAAGATTATTATCATGATACCGTATAGAGATGAATATAGAATGAATAAAACGACCGTTCACGCTTTTTTTACAAGTGCGGATTCTTGGGCTTACTGTCGCTTGACGGCAAGGAAAGGATACCGATATCGGCAAGATTTTTGAGAAAAATCAGGAGGAGAGGGAAGAGAAAAAGCCCGATAAAACCGAGAAAACGATAACCGGCATACATGGCAATCAGGGTCAAAAGCGGAGGCAGACCGATGCTTTGTCCGACAATTTTGGGCTCGATTACCTGTCTGACAATCCAGATGACGGCAAAAATCAGCAGCAGTCCGAAGCCGATATACGTGTCCCCGCGGATCAGTAAAACCGCCGCCCAAGGAATCAGTACCGTTCCGACACCGAGAACCGGTAAAATGTCGATCAGGGCAATCAGCGCGGCCAGCGTCAAGGCATAGGGGATATGGAGGCAAAAGAAGCCGATCAATAATTGCAGAAAGGTGATGAAAAGAATCATCAGATACGCCTTGACATATTTCGCACCGGCAGACATCAGCTTGGCCTTGGCTTCGAACAGATAATGTCGGGACGATTCGGGAAGAAACGCGGCCAAACGGGCGTTGATTGTTCCGACATCGGCACCCATATAGAAGGTGGAGGCAATCAGCGCCATGGCAAACAGAAGGAATCCCGGTAAGGAAGCAATGAAGGAAAGCAATGCCTCGGGAATACGGGCGGAAAAGGAGGTGATGGCGTTTTCGATCATGTTGATGACGGCATTTTCGATCTGCTCAGCCGTTTCGGGATCTTCGATGCGGTCAAGAAAAGGAAAGCGGTTGCTGAGCTCATCCAAGGAATCAAAAAAATCGCCGACGGTGCCGGCGGCATCGCTCATCAGCGTTTCGGATAGCTCACGCAGCTCTCCCAATACCCGACCGCCAATGATGCCAAACAGCCCGAATACCAATACAAAGACAAAGGATACCGCAAAAAAGGCAACGAGCTTTCGCGATAAGCGGGTGCGTCGGCTGATCCGGTCAACGGTCGGTCGGAGCAGCATGGCAATCACCCAGGCACACAAGAAGGGCAGAAAGGGAAGCAGAAGGAACCGCAGGGAGATATATAAGAGAACGGCCGCCACAAGGACATAGGCGGCAATGACCAGAATCCGTTGATATCCGCGGGGCGGTAAAAGTGACATGACCGTGACCTCCTCGAGTCAGTATTCGTGTATCTTCAAGTATATACCGTCTTTTTTGTAACAATTCATGGTGTGCGGTTGATTTCGTCATAAAGTTATGGTATAATGGGGAGCAAAGGTTTGAAAAGAAAGGTAATATCTTCCATGAAACGAATGCTTGCATTTCTCCTCGCGGTTACCGCCGTGCTTGTCCTGAGCGTGTCCTGCACGACGCCGAGCGCTCCGCCGTCGGTATCGATTCCTCAGTTGGGTGATTTTACCATCACAGAGAGCGAAACCCCGACCGATTATGTTCTCATTTCCATGACAGATGGCTCGGGAATTCTGATCGAGCTGTATCCCGATATCGCGCCCATCACGGTTCAGAACTTCAAAAATCTGGTGTCTCGTTATTTCTATGATGGGACAATCTTCCACCGCGTCATTTCGGGCTTCATGATTCAGGGCGGCGATTCCGACGGTGACGGCATCGGCGGCTCGGATAAAACGATCAAGGGCGAATTTGCCGCCAATGGCGTCAATAATCCGCTGAGCCACAAGCGCGGTGTTATTTCGATGGCCAGAACCTCCAATAGCTATAACAGTGCTTCCTCCCAATTTTTTATCGTACACCAGGACAGCACCTATCTCGATGGCCAGTATGCCGCCTTCGGACGAGTGATTGCAGGTATCGAAACGGTGGATAAGATTGCCGCTGTCAGTACGAATGCCAGCAATCGTCCTCTGGTGGCCCAGACAATGGAGTCGATTCGTTTTGTTACCCTTGGCAGCTTGGCTGACAGTACCGAGTCCGATTCGGCACAGACGACCGAGCCTCCGGTTTCTTCCTTTGACGAAAGCCTGGTGCTGGAATCCGAGGAGCCGACCAATTACGTGTGGATCACCATGGAGGACGGCTCGGACATGTTGATCGAGCTGTATCCCGATATCGCACCGATCACGGTGCAGAATTTCAAGGATTTGGTGTCTCAGCGCTTCTATGACGGCGTTACCTTTCACCGCATTATTTCGGGCTTCATGATTCAGGGCGGCGATCCCGACGGTGACGGCATCGGCGGCTCGGATACGACGATCAAGGGCGAATTTGCGGCCAATGGCGTCAATAATCCGCTGAGCCATACGCGCGGTGTTATTTCGATGGCCAGAACCTCCAATAGCTATAACAGCGCTTCCTCACAGTTTTTTATCGTACACCGTGACAGCACCTATCTCGATGGCCAGTATGCCGCCTTCGGACGGGTGATTGCGGGTATCGAAACGGTGGATAAGATTGCCGCTGTCAGCACAGGCTACGGCGACCGCCCCTTAACCGAACAAAAAATGGCGGCGGTTCGCTTCGCTACTTTGGTAACCGAAGACGAGAGTACGGAAGCTGATAGCTTTGAAGCGGATAGCTCCGAAGCTGTGACAACCGACGCGGTATCGTCCAATTCCTGATAACAATCTAACTTTTCCCCTTTACCGATGATGTTGTCGGTAAAGGGGCTTTTTGTATTGTGGTCAGGGTGACACCGGTGTAGTAGTGTGTCAGAATCGTGCGATAGTCCGCATGCTGCTTGGCCATTTCATTGGCACCGTACTGACTCATGCCGACACCGTGCCCGTACCCATGTACCGTAAAAAGCCAGCCGTCCGCGGTCTTCTCATAGGTGAACGAACAGGAGCGCAGGCCAAGCTGTGCACGCAGCTGGGTGGCTTCGATTGCTTTTCCTTTGTAAAACAGCAGCTCGACACGGCCGGCTGTGTTGAGCTGAGAAAGCAAGCGTGAAGGATCGGTCATGCCCGATACGGTAATCGTGGAGGCGTCAAACAGCTGTTGAAGACTGTGATCCGAAACCATGGCGGTAGAAATACTGTCCTCCTCCGGTGTCGGTACCGAAACCAGATAGGGCAGAGCGCCGCCCCAGACGTTCGCGGAAGATTCGGTGTAGCGATAGGAGCGGGAATGGAATACCGCTAAAATCGGTTCTCCGTTATAGGTTAAGATTTCACCTGCCGTCGCATCGACGGCTTGCTTAACGGTTTTTCGGATTCGCGCGGCGGTGGCGGTACCGTATTTGGCGATCAGTGCTTCCTCGCTGATAAAGGCGGCGCAGTGGGCATAGTTGGTACAAACATCGGCGCCTCCTTCGTGATCGGTTCCTCCGAGAATCTGATAAAGACAGTAGGTACGTGCCGCAACAGCCTGCGCCTTGAGCGCTTCGGTATGAAAGGTATAAGGCATCTCGGCCGCAACGACGCAGACAAGATAGTCTTCAAGCGGCAGCGAGATCGTTTCCTCTCGATCGGCAAGATAAACCTGAAGCGTGTCGGAAAGGGCAAAGTCCGGCGGTAATGGATCGGTCGTGGAGAGGGAGCTGTGTTCGGTGGTGAGAGAGGGAGAAAGGGATTCCGATGGAGCTGATGTCTGCCGTGAGGCTTCGCCTCCACGCCCCTGCCCGGTAATTTCCGAGATCAGCGGAATGGCGATCACGATCAGTCCGGCGACAAGGTAAGAAAGAAGTGAGATGCGCAGATGTAATTTCATCCTAAGTCCTCCGTTTTTAACATTCCGTGTCATGTATATGCTCGTCCTCGCCGGAATATCCGAATACCGGTCGATCTCCGGAACGGCCGTCGTTTTGGCCGGCGATTCGGCACTTTGTGCAAAATGGTAAAAAATGGAGGTATAAAATTGTAAAACATTTTTTGCTGGAAAGTATTGCATAATTTTCCAAAATATGGTAAACTGTTGTCACAATAAAAGTTATGGAGCGTAGGAAAAACCATGGAACAAAACATCAAGATCCTCATTGCCGATGAAAATTCGGATTTCAGACGCAATTGCCGTTCAAGTCTTGCCTCTCTCGGCTACCAGCGCATCGAGGAGGCCGCGAACGGCGAAGAAGCACTTTACAAAATCGATCGCTTTCACCCGGATATCGTGCTGAGCGATATCTGGCTCTCGAAACTCGATTGCACCCAGGTTATCCGCGGTGCACAAATGCTGAATCTTTCTCCCGACGGTGTCCCGGCTTTTTTAGTCTACTCAACGGTCAATAATCCGAATATGTTTGCCGAAGCGATGGAGTCGGGAGCCGAATACTGTATGCTGCGTCCGATCGACTTTAAGCAGCTTGACGAGCGTATTCGGCGAGTATACGCCGCCCGTCATGGCGCGCGACGGACCGGCGGTGCGGTACATACCCACGATATCGAAACACAGGTCACCAAGGTGATCCATCAGATCGGTGTGCCGGCGCACATTAAGGGATATCAGTATTTGCGTACCGCGATCATGATGACCATAGAGGATTCGGATATTATCAACTCGGTGACAAAAATTCTCTACCCCTCGGTAGCCAAGCGCTATGCCACAACCTCTTCGCGCGTCGAGCGCGCGATCCGTCATGCCATTGAGGTTGCCTGGGATCGGGGCGATATCGAAACCTTGAATTCCTATTTCGGCTATACCATCCAAAATAACCGCGGAAAGCCGACCAATTCGGAGTTCATTGCCATGATTGCCGATAATCTTCGTTTGCAGAATAAGCTTTCTTGATCAAAATCCCCCTTCTACGGAGGGGGATTTTTTAGTTGTAAATTTTTTGGAAATGATGAAAAATACTCACAGGGGAATTGCAATATCATGAGATCTATGCTATAATATATCATATATTTTCAGAATTCCCGGCGGGATTGTTTTACCCACCCGATGACGGCATCGTTTTGGCATCGGTCAGCAAAGGAGCGGATGTATCTATGGACGAAAATGTAATGTTTTCTTGGAGTTATTTTGTCGAGCAGATGCGGTCGATAACCGTGCTTGATATTCTTGATATTCTGCTTGTTGCGACGCTGCTGTATTTTGTCTATGCCTTTATCCGCGATCGTCGTGCCGGGAAGCTGGCGGCCGGTGTTGCGCTTCTGGTAGCGATTATGCTGCTCAGCAGTCTGGCGGGTTTAAGCGCGATGTCCTTTATTATGACAAACCTGTTTCAGGTCGGTTTTGTGGCGCTGGTTGTTGTCTTTCAGCCCGAGCTTCGGTCGGCGCTGGAAAAGGTGGGCGGCGAGCCGCTGAAGGGCCTTCGCAATATCGGTGAAAATAAAGAGGCGCAGGGGGCGGTCGCTCCCAATATCAAGGAGCTTTGCCGTGCCGTCGATCAGCTTTCGCGCGACCGCACCGGTGCACTGATTGTGCTGGAGCGCAGTACGAAGCTGGGAGATATTATCAAGAGCGGTGTGACAGTTAATGCCGATCTGACTTCCTTTATGATTCGCAATGTGTTTTATAACGGTGCTCCGCTTCACGACGGCGCCATGATTGTCAGAGGATGGCGTATTTATGCGGCCGGATGCTTCTTGCCGCTTTCCTCAAACGAGAGTATTATCAAGGATCTTGGTACTCGTCACCGTGCCGGCATTGGCATCAGCGAGGAGAGTGACGCGGTGGTGATCATCGTGTCGGAAGAGACCGGTACGGTTTCGATGGCCATCGGAGGCCAGTTCAAGCGCGGCTATACCTACAGCTCGCTGAGACGTGAGCTCGAAAAGCTGTTTGTCGAGCCGCAAACAACGAAGGGAATGCCCCGCATTCTTCCGTATATCAACAAAAAGAATCCCAAGCAGGATTCGGATCGCACCTGAGGAAAGGAGGAGCCGTTCATGAATAACGAACCCGAGATCAAGCAGGACGAGGTCCTCGCACCGGAGGGCGATAACGAGGGCAATATTGCGGTCAAGCGGAATAAGATCGCCGATTTTGTGGCAAAAATCGGTTGCCTTCTGATTGCCTTTATTCTGTGGTATTATGCCGCCGGCAGTGACACCTCGGTGTATGAACAGACCTTTTCCTCCATTCCCATTGAAATCGTCAATGAAAGCGGCTTTTCGGTGCTTTCGGGTGATGACGTGACGGTGGATCTGACGCTTTCCGGAAAGCGGAATCTTCTGAAGCGCTTGACGGCGGAGGATATCCGCGCGTATATCGATATGTCGACCATTACGGCGGCCGGTCCCTATACCTTTGAGGTTCGTTACGACCTCCCCAACGGTGTGACGCTTGAAAAAACCACCTCCTCAAAGATTCAGATTTATGCCGATAATACGGCCTCGGTTTCGGTTCCTGTCCGCGTCAGCGTGATCGGCTATCGCTTGGAGGACGGTTATGAGCTCGGACTCAGCAGCGTAACCACCGGGGTTCGTCATGTGATTGTGACCGGTCCGGAGGCTGTCGTTAACGAAATCGAATATGCCAAGCTGACGGCGGATCTCGGCAGTGCCAATATTACGAGAACGGTGACCTACAGCGATACGATTGTGTTGATCGATAAAGACGGCAAGGAGGTAAGAAACAGCTACGTAACCATGAATGTTTCAACCGTTACTGCTACGATCCCGGTCTATAAGTATCGCGATGTGCCGATTGAGATCACCTATCGCTACGGGCTGTTCCACAACAATAATTGCGAGGTTAAGGCGGAGCCTGCCTTTGTCAAGATCCGCGGTGAGGCCGACGAGGTGGATGCGGTTCGTCTTCGCTATGAGATTAATGAAAAAGAGATCTCTTCCCATGTCACCTATACGGTGAATGTTTCGCTCCCCTCCACGGTTGTCAATCTGAATGGAGTGGAAACGGCCGTGCTGTCGGTGACGCTGAAAAACATGATGGTGAAAACCTTCAGCCTCTACGATATTCGTGTAACAAACAACCCGAACGGTCTGCTGTACGATCCGATTTTCGGTTCCTTGAAGGTTACTGTTTGCGGTGACAGCTCGCTTGTCGGACAGCTCACGGTCGGTGATATCTGGGCGGATGTCGATCTCGGAAATCTGCAAAGCGGGTTTGAGGGTACGGTCGAGCTGCCTGTGACGATCGGCTTTGCCGGTGAATATGCCGGAAAGCTCTATGAGGTCGAAGGTGATGAGCCGTATACGGTTTCGCTTCAGATTCGTTCGTCGGTTGAAGGAGAGCTATGACGATCATTGTTAGAAATATCCGAGTGCCGCTTTCGGCCTCGGAGGGAGAGGTAATGGAGCAGGCCGCCCGTCGGCTTGCTCCGTTCGTCGATAAAAAGGATATCCTGTCGCGCAAGATCTATCGCCGATCGGTAGATACCCGGCACCAAACAATTACCCTGGTTTTCTCGGTAGCGCTGGAGACCGAGGTGCCGCTTTCGGATGAAGCTCTTGCTCGGATGGATTGTGTAAGGCTGACGGTAACCGATCCGACCGAGGGCCTGTCTGCGGGGGATGAATGCTCGGAAGCGCGCCCCGTTATTGTGGGTTTTGGCCCTTGCGGTATGTTTGCCGCCTTGATGCTGGCAGAAGCAGGATACCGTCCCCTTGTGATTGAACGCGGTGACAGTGTCCTGACAAGAACACAGCGTGTGGGCGAGTTTTTGCGAAGCGGTGTGCTCGATACCGAGAGCAATATTCAGTTTGGAGCCGGCGGTGCCGGTACCTTCTCGGATGGCAAGCTGGTGACTCGAATCAACGATGACCGTTGCCACTATGTGCTGCGCCGTTTGGCAGAGTTTGGGGCGCCGCATGAGATCCTGACACAGGCTAAGCCGCATATCGGGACCGATAAGCTGCTCGGCGTGGTGGGGGCGATTGACCGCCGTATTCGCGCATGCGGCGGTGACATCCGTTATCGTACCAAAATGCAGGCAATCCGTCTGGCGGGCGGCCGAGCGGTTGCGGTTGTGACCGATCAGGGCGAGATCCCATGTGGTCAATTACTGTTGGCCATCGGACACAGTGCCCGCGATACCTATACCTGGTTGCGGGAAAGCGGCTTTACCTTGACGCCAAAGCCGTTTTCGGTCGGTGTGCGCATCGAGCATCGGCAGGCCGACATCGATCGCGCGGTATACAAAAAGGAGGCCGGCCATCCCAAGCTTGGTCCTGCCGAATATGCCCTTTCCAAGCGCGTGGGCGAGGAGGCTGTCTATACCTTCTGTATGTGCCCGGGCGGCGAGGTTATTGCCGCCGCTTCGGAGGAGGGGGGCGTGGTGACAAACGGTATGAGCCGTTACCGCCGCGACGGTGTGAATGCCAATGCCGCGCTGGTGGTTTCGGTGGCACCGTCCGATCCGATGGCCTTTCAGCGTATGCTGGAGCAGGCAGCGTACCGTGCCGGCGGTTCCACGTATGAGGCACCGATACAGACCGTCGGTGACTTTTTGGCCGGAACGCGCGGCACCGAGCCGCACCGTGTGCTGCCGACCTATCGGAAGGGAAAGGTACAGCTTGCCGATCTGGCGGCACTGTTTCCCTCCCATGTGACACAAATGCTGCGGCTCGGTATTCGGGATTTCGAACGAAAGCTGCGTGGTTTTGCTGCTTCGGATGCGGTATTGACGGGGGTGGAGACCCGAACCTCCGCGCCCTATCGTCTGATGCGCTCCGAGGCCTTGACGGCGCTTGGCTATGAAAATATTTATCCTTGCGGTGAAGGAGCCGGCTATGCAGGGGGAATTACCTCAGCCGCCGTCGACGGACTTCGGGTTGCCGAAGCGCTGATTCGACGGTTTGCACCTTACCGCGGTGAATGAAAGGCAAACTATGACGAAATCAAAACTGTGGCAGATCGGGGATCGAACCGATGCTGACGGCGCTGTAGCGGCCATTGCCGCGCAGCTCGGCATCGGCTTGCCAACGGCCGTGCTGTTATATCAGCGTGGATACCGTACGGCAGCTGAGGCCTCGGCGTTTATCCGCCTGGAGGCAGAGATGCTTCGCGATCCGTTCTTGCTGGCTGATATGAAGGATGCTTGTGAGCGCGTCATGACAGCGCTCACCAAGCGGGAAAAAATCGTGATATACGGAGACTATGATGTTGACGGCGTTACCGCCACCAGTCTCCTGTGTCTCTATTTGCGTGCTTGCGGTGCTTCGGTGGATTACTATATTCCGAACCGTGTCGGCGAGGGATACGGCGTCAATTGCGAGGCACTTCGACGCTTGGCCGAGAACGGATGCCGCCTTGTGATTACGGTGGATACCGGCATTACGGCGTGCAGCGAGATTGCCTATGCCTCTTCGCTTGGCTGTGATGTGATTGTGACCGATCATCACGAGTGTCACGAACAGCTTCCACAGGCGGTCGCTGTGATCAATCCGCGCCGCAGTGACTGTCCCTATCCCTTTAAGGAATTAGCCGGTGTCGGGGTAGCCTTTAAGCTGGTAACGGCGCTGGAATATACCCGCCGTCAGCAGTTACAGTTACCGGCCGAAGGCTTTTTGAGCGAGCTGTGCCGCGATTATATCGATTTGGTGGCACTCGGCACGGTGGCCGATGTTATGCCCTTGCGCGATGAAAACCGCCTGATTGTCAGCATGGGTCTTCGTTATATGGAGCACTCGGCGCGTCCCGGATTGCGTGCGCTGATCGGGGCTTCGGATGGCGGTAAAACCAAATCCCGCAAGCATATGACCGCCTCGGTGATTGGCTTTGCTTTGGCACCCCGTATCAATGCTGCCGGGCGGATTAAAAGTGCCTCGCGTGCGGTAGAGCTCTTTTTATGTGAGTCGGAGGACGAGGCGGTACAGATTGCTGCGGACTTATGTGATATCAACCGTCAGCGTCAGGCTGAGGAGAATAAAATTGTTGAGCAAATCAATCAGCGGCTGCTGGAGGACACGGAGCTTGCCGAGGATGCGGTCATTGTACTGGATGATCAGGGATGGAACCCCGGTGTTATCGGAATTGTCTCTTCGCGGATTACCGAGAAATACGGTAAGCCGTCGATTTTGATTTCCTTTGACGGCGACATGGGAAAAGGCTCGGGGCGAAGTGTAAAGGGCTTGAATCTGGTCGAAGCCTTGATGCATTGCTCGGATCTTCTCGTTAAATTCGGTGGTCATGAGCTGGCGGCCGGTCTTTCGGTTGAACGGAAGAACCTTTCTGCCTTCCGCCGCCGTATCAATGAATATGCCAAGACGCAAATGGGCACGCAAGAGGTGGTAACGCCGCTTGATATTGATTTTGAACTTCTTCCGCAGGAGGTATCCCTGCGTCAAGCCGAGGAGCTGGAGCTTTTAGAGCCTTGCGGAGTATCCAATCCGGTGCCGTTATTTGCAATGAGCGGTGTCACGATGCGTGACATCCTTCCCATTGGGTTGAATCACCACACCAAGCTGCTGGTGGAAAAAGAGGGGCGCCGCTTTTCTGCAGTATGCTTCGGTTCTTCGCCCGATGAGCTGGGCTTTGCGGTTGGTGATGTCTGCGATCTGGCGTTTCATCTGAATGTCAATGAGTTTATGGGAAACCGCTCCGAACAGCTTTTAATTCGTGATATCCGCTTTACCGAAGCGCATCGCTCCCGTCTTGAGGCCGAGCGGGACACTTATCTTGCGATTCGCGAGGGAACCGAAACGATTCCTGCCGGTGAAATACCGAAGCGAGAGGATTTTGTAGCGGTATATCTCCATCTGAAGCGAATTGTCCGCGGTGGATGCGAGGCGATCTGCCTGCATACGCTGTTACATGCCTTAAATGCAACCTGCGGTGCGAACGGTCCCATGACCTATCTTCGCCTGCGGCTCTCGCTTGATGTTCTGGATGAGGCAGGCGTGATTGCGCTGTTTCCGAAGGAGCTGACACAGCCGGGGCAGGAGTGCTTTACGGTAACCATTCAACATCTCGAACAAAAGGTAAATTTGGAAAAATCATGTTTATACAAACATCTGATGAAGCTGGCACAAACGAGTTTGCCGCAATAGAAAATTTGCTCCGTGCGCTTGATCGTACCGGTAAGCATTACGATATCGCAAAGATTCAAAAAGCCTATACCTATGCCAAAGAGCTGCATAAAGGGCAATACCGCATCAGCGGTGAGGAATATATCAGTCACCCGGTTGCCGTTGCCGAGATTGCTGCGAGCATGGCCCTGGATACCGATTCAATCTGTGCGGCGCTTCTTCACGATACCGTGGAGGACTGCGGCAGTAAAATTGATCTGCCGACGCTGAAAAAAGAATTCGGTACCGATGTGGCACAGCTGGTTGACGGTCTGACCAAGCTGGTTCAGATTCCGTTTGAGGATAAAGAAGAAGAGCACGTCGAGAATCTCAGGAAGATGTTCTTGGCCATGTCGAAGGATGTCCGCGTTATCTTTATCAAGCTTTGCGACCGTCTGCATAATATGCGCACGCTCGGCGTTAAAAAGGACGAAAAGCGCCGCGTCACGGCACTGGAAACGATGCAGGTCTTTGCGCCGCTGGCACACCGTCTCGGTATGCAGCGCATGAAGCATGAGCTTGAAAACCGTTCTCTTGAGTATTTGGATCCGATCGGGTATGAGGAAATTCGTACCGATATCGAAAAACGCTACGGCGCAAACCGGAATTTTATCGAGCGTGCCCGTGCACAGGTGTCGGATAAGCTGACCGGTGCGGGTATTGAGTTTACGCTGGAAGGACGTGTCAAAAGCGTTTACAGCATCTATCGCAAGATGTATCAGCAGAATAAGAGCTTCGATGAGATTTTCGACTTCTATGCGCTGCGCGTGATTGTCAATACCGAAGAAGAATGCTATGTGGTGCTTGGTCTGATCCACGAGATGTTCAGCATGGTGCCGGGACGCTTTAAGGATTATATTTCGACGCCTAAGCCTAATATGTATCGTTCGTTGCATACGACGGTTATGGGGCGGAATGCCATTCCGTTTGAGGTGCAGATCCGTACGTGGGAAATGCATCAGATTGCCGAATACGGTGTGGCGGCACATTGGAAATACAAATCCGGGGAAGACAGTAAGGAAGAAATTGACCGTAAGCTCAGCTGGATTGCCAAGCTGATCGAAACCGAGGATGATACGCGCGATCATGAGGAGTTTCTCCAAGCGCTGAAGATCGATATCATGCACGATGAGGTCTTCGTCTTTACCCCGAAGGGCGATATCATCACCCTGCCGCAGGGTGCAACCGTTATCGATTTTGCCTACGCTATTCACTCACAGGTCGGTAATAAAATGGTCGGTGCCAAGATCAACGGCATGATTGTGCCGATTGACCGTGTGCCGCAGAACGGCGAGATTGTCGAGATTATTACCTCCTCGACAACCAAAGGCCCCTCGCGCGATTGGATGAAGATTGTCCGTACGGGCGAAGCCCGTAACAAGATCCGTCAGTGGTTTAAAAAAGAAAAGCGTCCCGAAAATATTGCCGTCGGACGCAGCGAGGTGGAGCGCGAGCTGCGCCGTATCGGACGTCCGTATACCGAGGCGCAAAAGCAGGAAATTCTTCTGAATATTGCCAAGCGTATCGGCATTCAGGATGTGGATGACCTCTACAACACCATCGGCTATGGCGGCCTTACGGTGTCCAAAATTGCGACCAAGCTGAAGGATGAATTTGAGCGTGTTGTCAAGGTTGAGGTGGCTCCGATTACCGAGATTGACCAGGTAACGACGGTCAAGCATAAAAAATCCAACGGCGGCGTGGTGGTCGACGGTGTTGACGGTCTTTCGGTTAAGTTTTCCAAGTGCTGCAATCCTCTGCCGGGCGATCCTGTCATCGGCTTTATTACAAAGGGCTATGGTATCTCGATCCACAAGCAGGACTGCCCGAATGTCATTTCCGGTTTGAATAATCCGGTCTATCTGAATCGATGGGTGAATGCTTATTGGGAGAATACCGCTTCGCAGAATGTCGGTGAATTCGAGGCACAGATCCGCATTACCGCACAGCCGGATATCCGTCTGATTGCCGATATTACGATGGCACTGGCCGACATGAAGGTTTCGCTTTTGGGAATTACAACGCATACCCGTTCGGATTGTACGCAGGTTGAACTGACCGTTTCCTGTAAGAATCTCGATCACTTCAAATCGATCGTTTCCCGCCTTCGTTCGGTACCGAACGTCGAAGAAGTCAGTCGAGGATATGCAACATGAGGGCGGTTATTCAGCGCGTAAGCCGCGCTTCGGTCAGCGTCGACGGAGAGATTATCGGAGCTTGCGGTGTCGGATTTCTGATTCTGCTCGGCGTTGCCAAGGGCGATACCGAGGAGGATGTGACGGTGCTGGCCGCCAAAATTGCCAAGCTCCGCATTTTTGAGGATGAGAACGGAAAAATGAATCGCAGTCTTGCCGATGTCGGCGGTGAGCTGCTGGTGATTTCAAACTTTACACTGCTGGCCGACTGCCGTCACGGTAACCGACCGGATTATCTGGCAGCCGAAGCACCGGGGCGCGCGAAGGAGCTGTATGAGCTGTTTGCTCAGACGGTAGCTTCTTTGGCAGACTGTCACACAGAGACCGGTCGGTTTGGTGCCGATATGGCGGTATCGTTGGTGAACGATGGGCCGGTAACGATCGTATTGGAAAGTGCCGATTTGAAGCGGCGAAAGGGGTAATATGATCCTGCATATCGAAGGGGAGATCAATCGTACCTACTGTCAGAATCTTTGCCTGATCTTTTTTCCGGGTGCAAAGTTTCCCGAACAGGAGTCGCCGTCACCGACGGTGCCTTGTGTGTCGATTCGGGCAAACGAGGACGGCGGAGCTGTCACGGCCGAGGCCGCCATCACGCTGAACGGTCATGTGGAGAACGGGCGCGGCTCTGTACCGCTCTCGGATACCGTCAGCCGTGACCGTGCGTATAAGCGGGCGGTGGGCGACGCGGTTTGCGAGGCGGGCACACGCTGCCTCGGTGCCGCTCCTCCCTGGGGGATTCTGACCGGTGTTCGTCCGGCTAAGGTCGCCGCGGAGCTGGCCAAGGAGGGATGCGACCGTGCGTCTGTCATTCGACGGTTGATTACCGAATACCGTGTCCGTCCCGATAAAGCCGAGCTTTTGGCCGATGTCAATGAGGCAGAGGCAAGCACGGTGGCGCTGGCAGGACCGGGAACCTGTTCGCTTTATGTGT
Source organism: Oscillospiraceae bacterium (assembly GCA_015064545.1). Classification (GTDB taxonomy): domain Bacteria; phylum Bacillota; class Clostridia; order Oscillospirales; family CAG-272; genus Colimorpha_A. The sequence goes on from SVSA01000016.1 coordinate 26,442, forward strand.
CGATTCCGTTTTGTCCAACGCGATGTGCCTACTGTTCCTTTGTTTCCTATGCCACGCCGCGCTATTTGGCTACCTTGCCGGCCTATCTGGATCGCTTGTGCGAGGACATCCGTCGTAAGGGGCGGGAGATTGCCGAACGCGGTGAGACGCTGACCAGTATTTATGTTGGCGGCGGTACACCAACGGTTTTGGATGCATCACAGCTGAACCGCTTGCTTGCGGTGATTCGCGAAAGTACGGCCTTTGCTTCGCCGCTGGAGTTTACGGTGGAAGCGGGACGCCCCGATACCGTAACAAAAGAGAAATTTGAGGTGATGCTGGCACATGGCGTAAACCGCACCAGCATCAATCCACAGATTTTGGACGATACCGTTCTGCGCCTGATCGGGCGGCATCATACGGTGGAGGATTTCTACCGCGCCTATGAGGTGGCGCGCCGTGCGGGGATTCGCTCAATCAATACCGATCTGATTGCAGGACTTCCCGGTGCAACCGAGGAAAGCTTTTGTATGACGATGGATCGCATTGCTTCGCTTGTACCCGAAAATGTAACGATACATACCTATGCCGTCAAGCGCTCGGCAACCTTTACGGCCGAGGCGGCTGAGCGGGGAGACAAGCGTGGCATCTATTCCTTTACCGGCGGTGTGACCGGTGCATGCGTGGACTACGCCCAACAGGTGCTGAAGCAGAATGGCTATCGCCCTTACTATCTCTATCGTCAGAAAAACGCACAGGGAAATCTCGAAAATGTCGGCTTTTGCCGACCGGGATATGAGGGGCTTTATAATATTCTGATTATGGAGGAGCTCCAAAGCATCTATGCGGTCGGTGCGGGCGCCGTTACGAAGATTGTCGGACAGGGCGGCGAAAAAATCCGCCGCATATTTGAGCCGAAATATACATACGAATATCTCAGTAAATCCGAGCCGTGATTCCCGCCGTTTGGGACACGCTGTCACAGAAAGGATGTTTCGTTTATGATTTCTTATGCCTTCTCGTTTGGTGACGAGGGAGAAAAGCGGGCTTTTGTCAATGAATGTGAGGCCTATTATCACGATCAGATCGAACGTGCCGCCGATCTTGCCGAAAGTAAGCCCGACCTGCGCTTTCTGCTTCTGGCGGGACCAACCTGCTCCGGGAAGACCACAACCGCCAATCTTTTGATTCAAAAGCTGGAAACGATCGGCCACCGTGTGATCATTGTTTCGATCGACGACTTTTTTCGTTCCCGCGAGGCCTTGATTGCGGATGCCGAACGGGAGGGAAGAGCGGTGGATTTGGATTCGGTAAAGGCGCTGGACCTTGATGCGCTGAAACGATTTGTACTTTCCCTGCAGACCGATCGAAACACCCTGATGCCGCGTTTCGATTTTACCGAGGGCCGTGTGGTGGAGCACTATCCGATCGATCCCGAACCGGAGGACATTTATCTGTTCGAAGGGATTCAGGCGGTCTATCCTGAGGTTGTGGCGCTGTTTCCGCCGGCATTAACGCTTCGGCTCTACATCAGCGTGGCTACCCCACTGGAAACACCGTTTGCTACCTTTACAGCACGGGAGCGTCGTTTGCTTCGCCGCTTGCTCCGCGACCGTCAGTTCCGCGGTGCCGATGCCGAGACAACCTTCCGCCATTGGGACGGTGTGGCCGACAACGAGCGCCGGAATATTGAGCCATATGCCGATGCCTGTGATATGACGATCGATTCCTCCTTGCCGTATGCCATCGGTGTGATGCGTGATGCTTTGCTGAACGTACTGGCCGAGGTGGAAAAGACAAGTGAGTACGCCGCAGTGGCACAGGCTTATGCCGAAAAGCTACGTCGGTTCCCCTCTCTTTCTGCAGACTATGTGCCGAAGGATTCGGTACTGCGGGAATTCATTGGAGAGTAGCCCTCTGATTACGAAAGGAAAATATCCGTGAGTAATACGCAAAACAAAAGCCGCACGCGATTTTTTACCGGTGTTGTGGCGCTGACGATGGGCAACCTGTTTGTCAAGGTTGTCGGTCTGATTCTGAAAATACCGCTTCGCACGCTTCTTACCGATGCGGGCATGGCGTATTATAATAACGCTTACGAGATCTATGCGTGGCTCTTTACCATTGCCACAACCGGCCTTCCTGTTGCCGTGTCAATGATGATCTCAACCGGACGGGCCAAGGGAAATGTGCGGGAGAACCGCAAGATCTTTACGGTTACCAGCGTACTGTTTGTCTTGATTGGCTTGATCGGGACAGCGATCATGTATTTCGGCGCGCCGCTGTTCGAGCAGGCCTATAAGATCGAAAACAGCGCCTTCTGTATTATGGCCGTCGCACCGACGCTGTTCTTTATTTGTGTTGCCAGCGCCTTGCGAGGGTATTTCCAAGGGTATCAGAATATGGTACCGACGGCGGTTTCCGAGGTCATTGAAGCGGTTGGCAAGCTTGTTTTAGGATTGTTGTTTGCCGGCTATGCGATTGAACAGGGCAAGCCGCTCTATCTTGTTGCCGCCTATTCGGCGCTCGGTCTTACGATCGGTGTGGCGGCCGGTATGGTCTATCTTTTAATTGCCAAGCTGATCTTTCGTCCCGAACGGTATGATATCGAATATGGTGACAAGGCCGACGAATCGCTGCCGGTACGCAGTGCCGCGACGATCGTCAAAACGCTCTTGATCATTGCCATTCCGATCACGCTCTCCAGCTCGGTGACCAGCTTTACCTCCATGATTGACAGCATCCTGCTGTCTCGCCGCTTACAGGATATCGGTTATACTGAGGAGATTGTGACGGTCATGATCGGTAATTATAAAACCTGCGCGGTGACGCTGGCCAATCTGCCTCCCACACTGATTGCTCCGATTACGGCGGCGATTCTTCCGCTGATGTCGGCAGCCTTTGCTTCGGGAAATAAGGAGCGCATGAAAAAGGTAATGGACAGCTCGCTTCTCATTACGTCAATCATCGAGCTCCCCTGTGCGCTGGGGATGTCGGTTCTGGCCGAGCCGATCATCACCATGCTGTTCGGTACCGGAACCTCGGCAGAAACGGCCGCGCCGCTCTTGTCGGTGCTCAGCCTTTCGGTCTTTTTCGGCAGCCTAATGTCAATTACCAGTGCCTTTTTGCAGGCGCATAAATTGGAGCGTAAGCCGCTGATTTCGATTGTGATCGGTGCTGTCGTCAAGATCGTGGCAACCTATGTGTTGGTGGGTATTCCGAGCTTGAATATCTTCGGTGCTCCGATTGTTGCCATTCTCGGCGTATTTGTGATCTCGATGTGTAACTTTTATTTTATTAAGAAGCATTTGGGATTTGTGCCGGACTTTGTCAGAATTCTTGCCCGTCCCTTTGGTCCGGCGGTGATTTGCTCGCTGACAGCACTGTTCTCGTATCGGCTGTTTGATTGGCTTTTCGATCATTTCCTGCCCAAAGTTTCCCGTTTTGCGGTTGTTCCGGCGATTCTTGTCGCGATGGTGGTCTACTTCTTTGTCATTTTCCTCTTCCGTGCCCTGCGCCGTGAGGATGTGATGCTTTTACCGAAGGGGCAAAAGCTTTGCCGCTTGCTTGAAAAGATGCACCTTCTGAAAAAAGAACCGCGGCAAGATTCATAAAAACCATTCAAAATAAAAAAGCTCCCCGACAGGCATCGCAAGGTGCCCGTCGGGGAGCTCTTTATTATGATAGGAAAGCTTAACTGTCAATGCTCGGGAGTCTGGCAAAGCCGGCGGCGAGATCCTCGTCGGTGGGAATATAGTCGGTCATCTGTCCGTTATGGAATTTTTCATAGGACATCATGTCAAAATAACCGGTACCGGTCAGACCGAAGACAATGGTTTTTTCTTCACCGGTCACAATACATTCCTTGGCCATGTCGAGCGCTACCTTGATGGCATGTGCGCTTTCGGGTGCGGGAAGAATTCCCTCCACGCGGGCAAATTCCTCGGCAGCGGCAAACACATCGGTTTGCGATACCGAGGTGGCCTCCATCAGACCGTCGGCGCGCAGCTGGGAAAGGCTGGTGCTCATACCGTGATAGCGGAGTCCGCCGGCGTGATTGGCAGCCGGCATGAAATGACTGCCGAGCGTGTACATTTTGGCCAGTGGGCAGACCATGCCGGTATCACAATAGTCGTAAGCGAAAACGCCGCGTGTCAGCGTGGGGCAGGCGACCGGCTCGACAGCAATGATACGATAATCCGCTTCTCCGCGGATCTTTTCTCCCATGAAGGGGGCAATCAGGCCGCCCAGATTGGAACCGCCGCCGGCGCAGCCGATGATAACGTCGGGATGGATGCCGTATTTGTCAAGAGCGGTTTTGGTTTCAAGGCCGATGATACTCTGATGCAGCATGACCTGATTCAGAACACTGCCGAGGACATAGCGATAGCCCTCATGCTTGGTGGCCGTTTCGACAGCCTCCGAGATCGCACAGCCGAGAGAGCCCGAGGTGCCGGGATGCTCGGCAAGAATGCGACGTCCCACCTCGGTTTCGGTGGAAGGAGAGGGGGTGACCGAGGCACCGTAGGTGCGCATGACCTCGCGGCGGAAGGGCTTTAGCTCATAGGATCCCTTTACCATATAGACCTTGCAGTCGAGACCGAAGTAAGAGCAGGCCATGGAGAGTGCGGTGCCCCACTGACCGGCACCGGTTTCGGTTGTAACGCCGACAAGCCCTTGCTTTTTGGCGTAATAGGCCTGTGCGATAGCGGAATTGAGCTTATGGGAGCCTGAAGTATTATTGCCCTCAAACTTATAATAGATCTTAGCGGGCGTTCCCAGCTTTTCCTCCAGACAATAGGCACGGACAAGCGGGGAAGGGCGGTACATTTTATAGAAGCTTCGGATTTCCTCCGGAATTTCGAAGAAGGGTGTGGTATCGTCGAGCTCCTGGCGGATCAGCTCGTCGCAAAAAACGGGGGCAAGCGCTTCGGCCGTCATGGGCTTTTTGGTAATAGGATCGAGAAGCGGTGCCGGCTTATGCTTCATATCGGCACGAAGATTGTACCAGGCTGTCGGCATTTCGGATTCTTCCAAATAGATTTTGTAGGGAATTTTTTTGTCGGACATGGGGCGTCTCCTTTCGTTTATGTGGGACGGAAAACAAAAATCCTGTCCCAGAAATGATCTGCTGGGACAGGATGAATCTCCTGCGGTGCCACCCGGCTTGGTGTATTTACACCCACTTTTTGGCATACGGCAAACAGGCTTGCGATATGCGTCGCTTGATTACGGGTGCGGATCCCGTCGGCAATTGGCCGCCCTCCGAAGTCCATTCGCCGGCCGTCCCTCTGCCGCGATTTCACCATCCGCGGCTCTCTGGGAGAGTTCTTTGTCGGGTACTCTTCTTCATCATTGGTTTGATGGCGTTATTATAGCATACACCGTTCGGTTTGTCAAGGGGAAAGAAAAACTTTCCGGCCGATGTTTTCGATTACAAAAAACGAAGAGGGATTTCCGGTGAGCATGACGCATTTCTCCGACCAAGTCCTCTTGCATTTTGAGAGGATTGGTGGTATAATACAAGCATTACATCAAAAAGGAACGATCTATGGAACGAATCTATCCCAAAGCCACGATCACCGAGAAGGGAGAAAAAAGCCTGCGCGGCGGCCATCCGTGGGTATTTGCCGATGAGGTCACAGCCCTTGCCGGCGACTGTCCCGACGGTGAACTGGTAGATATCTATTCTCAAAAGCAGCGCTATCTCGGTACCGGATTTTATAACAGTCATTCCAAAATCCGCATCCGTCTGGTTACGCGTAATGCGAACGACCGCTTTGACACCGCCTTCTGGGCACGACGGATACGTTATGCGCTCGATTATCGAAAAACCGTCATGGGCGATGATTTTCATTGTTGCCGCCTCATCTTTGGGGAGGCCGATCAGTTCCCCGGCCTGACGGTGGATCGCTTTGAGGACATCCTCTCGGTGCAGATTCTTTGTCTCGGTATTGAGAAGCGAAAGAATATTCTTTTGCCGTTACTGATTCAAGCCTTACGCGAGATGGGCGAAACGGTGAGCGCGGTCTATGAGCGCAACGATCCCGCGATTCGTGAGCTGGAGGGCATGACCTGCTATACCGGTTTCTATCGAGGCGAGGGCCTTGGCGAAGGATCGGGCGAGGTCATTCTGACTGAAAACGGAATCCGTTATCGCGTGGACTACGTGAACGGACAGAAAACCGGCTTTTTCCTGGATCAGAAGTACAATCGACAGGCTGCCGCCCGCTTGGCTAAGGGGCGCCGCGTGTTGGATTGCTTTACGCATACCGGTGCTTTTGCCCTCAACTGTGCGGCAGCCGGTGCCGCGCAGGTAACGGCTGTGGATATCTCCCAGGATGCTATCGAAATGACGCGGCATAATGCTAAACTTAACGGTCTGGAAGAGCGAATGAGCTTTCTTTGCACCGATGTTTTTGAGCTGTTGACCGCCATGGGACGAGAAGGGCGTTGCGAATACGATTATATCATTCTCGATCCGCCGGCTTTTACCAAAAGCCGCAGTACGGTAAAGGATGCCATTCGCGGCTACCGTGAGATCAATCGGCGCGCCATGCAGCTTTTGCCGCGCGGCGGCTATCTTGCGACCTGCTCTTGTTCGCATTTTATGACTGAGCCGCTGTTCAAGCAGATGCTTCACGATGCGGCCGCCGACGCATCGGTGTCGCTCCGACAGATCGAGATGCGGCATCAATCGCCCGATCATCCGATTCTGTGGAATGTTCCCGAGACCGAATATCTGAAATTTTTCCTGTTTCAGGTGGTATAATACGGGAAAAACGGAATTTTCGCGGTTTTTTTCTCTTTTTTGCATATCCTGTACGGAAAATCGTGAAAAACCCTTGATATTCAAGGCTTTTTGTGTTACAATAATCCTGTCAAAAACGTTACGGGCTTTGCCCGAAGCTGACAGCGGGGGTAAAAACCGTCGAGGCTCTTGCTGTTAATCATCTATTATTATATTACGACGGAGAATAAGAGGTATTTATTATGACCAAGACAGATCTCATCGCAGCTGTTGCTGCCAAGACCGGCCTGAAAAAGAAGGATGCCGAGGCTGCTGTTGCCGCCGTTCTTGCTACCGTTACCGAAACGCTCGTTGCCGGTGAAAAGGTTCAGCTGGTTGGCTTTGGTACGTTTGAAGTGAAGGAAAGAGAAGCCAGAGAGGGCAGAAATCCCTTTACCGGCGAATCGATCCAGATTGCAGCCTCCAAGCGTGTGGCTTTCTCGGCCGGTAAGGCGCTGAAGGAGCAGGTTAAGTAAGATGCGCCTGGACAAGTATCTGAAGGTCTCGCGGCTGATCAAGCGCCGTACCGTGGCAAACGAAGCCTGCGACAACGCGCACGTCACCGTGAACGGCCGTCCTGCCAAGGCATCCTACGATGTCAAGGAGAACGATGTTATCGAGATCTCCTTTGGCGAACGTCGGCTGAAGGTTCGGGTGCTTGATATTCGTGAGCATACGCTGAAAGCGGATGCCGCATCGCTTTATGAGGTTATTTCTTAACCGAAAGACAACTGGATTTTTTCGGTTTCTGTCATGTTGCCGTCTGCCGTGCCATATACTGATAGTACGATCAGAGGAATACGGAGGCGGCCATGACAGAAAAGAATGAGGCTTCAAAAGCAAAGTCTGCCCAGGTGGGCAAACTGCTGATTCTCGAGCGGAAGGCGATGGAGCTTTCGGCAGTCGAGGATGTTGTCAGCTTTGACGAAAACGGCGCAGTACTGCGCACAGCGCTCGGTATGCTGGCTATTGAGGGCGAGGGACTTCATGTTATCCGGCTCGATTTGGACGGCGGCACCTTGATGCTGGAGGGAAAAATCAACGGGCTGTTCTATGCTGAAGCAGGC
>SVSA01000017.1 GCA_015064545.1 Oscillospiraceae bacterium
GCGCTGAACGACGCGATTGCCGAAGCCGAGGCTCTGAACAGAGATCTCTACACGGCCGAATCGCTGGCCAAGGTCGACGAGGCTCTGGAAGAGGCTAAGGCTGCTCTGACCTCGAACGATCAGGCTGTCGTGGATGCCGCTGCTAAGAAGCTGAACGATGCGATTGACGCCCTCGAGCTCAAGCCGGTCGTTCCTCCGGCAGGCGATACCATGATCGGTCTCTACATCATCCTTGCTCTTTGCGTTCTTGTTGGCGGCGCTGTTCTGGTGTTCTCGAAGAAGAGAAAGGCCAAGATCTGATCGCCCTACGTAAATAAACCCCGCGCACCGCACATCAATCGGTGACATGGTTTTCTGTATACCGCCCGTCATGGGCGGTATACAGAACCAACTGTATAAGGAATACAGAGGAATAATAAGTATGAATATGAAAAAAAGAATACTGATTTTGCTTGTCACCGTGGCTATGTTACTGAGCGTTGTTCCGGCTGTAAGTGCTGCAACCACGACAACTTGTGAAGTGAATCCGGGACAAAGCTTCGTTTTGGAATATCAGTTCGACAATGTCGGAACAATTGAAGGTGTGTTCAGCTTCTCAGTTCCCGAATATTTTACGATAACCGACTTCTCCTTTAGCGGACTCGGCCCAATGGGCTCGTCCTTCTATGATACCCAAAAGGGTACGATCGCAACCTTCGACATTGATTTGTGCGAACGGATTACGTTGAAGGTCTACATCACGGTTGCCGACAATGCACCGATCAATCAGTCCTTTACCCTCACACTGAAATACGAAACCTGTAGTGATTTTGATACCTGGGAAATTATTCAACAGCCCGACGATGTGGTAACCATCAAGATTGTCGAACGGCTCGATTTTACCGCACTCAACCAGCAGATCGCCAACGCGACGAAGCTTGACGAATCCAAGTATACCGCCAAAACCTGGGACGCGCTGGAAAAAGCGCTGACAGCGGCTCGTAAAGCGGCCACTGACAGCAAAACTCAGAACGAAATCAATGCGGCTACCGATGCGCTCCGCGATGCCATCAAGGCCCTCGAGGAGCTTCCCCCGCCGCCCCCGATAGATTACTCGGCCCTCCGCAAGCAGATTACGATTGCCGAAGGCCTCAAGGCCGCCGATTATACCTCCGCTTCCTTTGCGAAGGTGACCTCAGCCCTTAAAACGGCAAAGAGCATGACCACCTCCAACGATCAGAGCAAGGTCGATGCCGCCGCACAAGCCCTCAAAAATGCGATTGCCGCTTTGGTCAAGGTGGAGCCACCGAAGGATCCCGACTATTACAATCTGAACCGTCAGATTGCGATTGCCGAAGCCTTGATTCAAGCTTCGTATACCCCCGAAAGCTGGTCGCGCTTGCAGACCGCCCTCACCAATGCCAAGAATGCTCGCAGCTCTAAGGATCAAAAGGTGGTGGACGCAGCCGCGACCGCACTCGAGCAGGCGATTGCCGCTTTGGAAGCGGCGAAGCCGCCGGTCGATTTTTCCGAACTGAATAAGCAGCTGACCATAGCTGAAGGGCTCAAGGAAGGCCGCTATACCGAGCCCAGCTGGAATAGCCTTTTAACGGCAGTCGAATCGGCACGGAATGTCTTGGATTCCGACGATCAGGCCGAGGTGGATGCCGCCGCTGAAATGCTGAAAAATGCTATTGCCGGCTTAGTGGAGATCAATTACCAGGCACTCTTGGATGCGGTAAGCCGCCTGCAAGAGCACATAAAGAATGAGGAGCTCTCCTCGCTCTGGTATGAGATGCATACCCTGCTGAATGAAGTCGAGGCCGCCTTGAACGGCCGCGATCAGGAAAAGGTTGACGACTGTGCCGCGCGTTTGATCGCACTGCTCACAAGAATTGAAGAAAAGCTCGCCGATATGGAGACCCCTGAGACCGTTATCGTGGAAAAACCCACGCCGACGACTCCGGTCGATGATTATTGCAACATCGAAAGCCATCGGATCTGGCCGATTCTTTTCTGGATCAGCTTGGCGTTGAATGTTGCGGGAGCCGCTTTTGCGGTTGTGTACTTTATGATGAAACGCAAAAAGACAACCGATGATACCCCGCTGATCGATTACGACATTACTGACGACGAATAATGATTTGCCGAAACCTAATCGATCAAAAAAATCGGTTAGGCTTTTGGCGCTTTAATGAGAGTAAGGAAGTTTTTGCTTTGAGAGAACAAAACTGGAAACGAAAAGAGTACGAAACCTGGGACGAAGCCTTCCGCGGCTTGGCACCGGTGGTTCGACAGCAGTCGGTTCGTGTGGCAGCCTATACGCAGGCGCTCTTTGTTCAGGCGGTCAAGCTGCATTTTGGCGAAAACACCGCTGACGGCAAAGAACGGATGCGAGGGCAGTACGCCGACTTTATGTACAAATGCGGCCTCTACCATCAGCTTGGCAAGGCCCTGGTTCCCCCCGAATATCAGATTGAGCAGGCAGATTTCACCGACGAGGAGCGTGCGGTCTATCAGAAATATACGACCGACGGCCGTATTTTGGTGGCGAATCTGCAGGAGAAGGGCGCACACGCCAAGGTCAAACGCGGCGAGGGCTTCATCGAGCGCCCCACCAAGAATCTGCCGTGGCTGATCCTGCGCGAATGCTGTGAGCAGCATATGGAGCGCTGGGACGGCTCAGGCTATCCTGCCGGACGCCTCGGCAGCGACATCAGCGTTTCGGCGCAGATTGTCAGCTTGGCCAAGGAGCTTGACCGCATCGCTTCCGAAACCAAATCGGAGGAGCCCTTCGAGCTTGCCTGTCAGAGCTTGATCGCCGACGCCGGCCATGCCTGGTCCCCCGAGCTTATCGAGGTGCTGAAGGCATCCAAGGAGGCCTGTGCCGCGGTCTATCAGAAATACATCACCTATACGCGCACTCTGCCGAAAACCATTCCGCTGGTCGAGCGCCGTCCCGATCGCGTAATGGGGCTCTCCTACCGCCCGATGGCGGCAGCAGACGGCTATGTGCCGCTGTATGAGGCGGAGCCGTGGTTTGCGGGCGTACCCGACAGGCCCGGCGAAACCGAAACGGCCGAGGAGCTTCACGATCTCTTTGAACGCACCCATCTCGTGGAGGATATCTCCTGGTACTTCCTCTATGAGGCGACCGACACCATCCTCCGCATGACGAACTGTAATCTGGGGCTGGAGGGTCTGCTCCTCACCTTACCGCGCGGCTTCTTCCTACTCGGTTCACAGCTGCAGAAGTTCAATGCCCTCTTTGCCGATCAGCCGATCGACAAGAGCCGCCTGCTTCTCACCCTGCCCGACGAGCTCCTGCGAAATGCCAACAAGACAACCGCTGAGATTCTCGGACGCTATCTGCGTAACGGCATCCGCCTGGTGCTCGACGATTACCGCCCCGACGAGGTGCTGACCGCCGAACGGCTCATCGAAATGGGCTTCACCCATGTGCGCTTGGCCCCCGATCTCTACGACACACCGGCCGGTGCGGCCGCGATCGGCGAGCTGCGGCTGAAGGGCATCACAGTCTTCGGTAAGCAAGCCGACACCCCCGAAAGGCAGGCATGGCTGTATGAAAACGGCGTGCATAGCTGCTCGGGCACGATGTGCGGCATCACGGTCAGCGAGGATGACATGATCCTTGACTGTCTCGACCGCGAAAAGGTCTGAGGGCAAGGAGAATCACGATGGCCAAAGCGACGAAGAACGAGGATCACATCACCGGCGCCGAAAAATCGCAAAAGCGCCTGTTCAAGTACAAGCGCGCCGGCGTTGCGCTCAGCGAGGATGAGGTCCGCGCCATTAAAGCGGGCCGCAAAAAGCTGCGCGCCGATATGCGGGCGCAGGGCATCAAGAGCAAGAAGGAATTCGAGATCACGGCCTCCAGTCTGGGACTGTATTTTGACAAGCAGCGCGGACTCGCCTTATTCTGGTGGTTCCTAAGAAGTAAGGGCGGCTGGATCCTCTTGGGATCGGCGGCAGCCCTGATGCTGGCGCTGTTCGGCCTGTCGGCGGTCACCGAGCTGCAGGGACACTTTACGGTGAGTATGTCGGACGATCTGTTCCGCGAGGGCTTCACGCTGTCCGAAACCAAGGGCTTCGAGAACCCAACCACCCACCTGTTTGCCACACCGGCCGAGGGCGTTCCCTGTGTGTCGATCCTGGATATACCGACGAACGTCGGCGAGATCGACGGCGCACATAACGATACCTATTTTGCCTATACCTTCTACGTCCGCAACGAGGGCGAAAGCCCCCAAGGTCTTGACTGGTCGCTGCAGATCCGCGCCGAAAGCCGCGAGCTCTCGGAGGCGGCCTGGTTCATGATCTTTGTGGATGATGAAATGACCTTCTACGCGAAAGCCAACCGCGAGACGGCAGGCAGCGAAATGCTCCCACCGCCAAGCGACACCAGACGTGCCTACGGCGAACCGCCGATGTACGAGATGGCGGCCGCACCCGAGGAGCAGTACGAGACAATCGTAAGCGAGAAGGGAATTACCTATTGGCGCATCAAGCCGTATGTGTTTGAGGACGAAGAGGTCGTCAAGAGCGGACGGTTTGAGGAGATTGTACCGGGCGAGGTACATAAATTCACGGTGGTCATTTGGTTAGAGGGAGACGATCCCGACTGCACAAACGACCGCATCGGCGGCCACCTCGGACTGGAATTCGAAATGGATCTGGTCGAGAACAAAGCTGCTTAAAAGCGCACCGCGTCACAGCGGTAAACAAACGGTACTTGGCTTTTGAGGTGAGAACGCTCCTTGCCCCGAAGGCTCAGGATACAGCGGCGGCGGCCGCGGAGTCATCGGCTCCGAAACGCGAAAATTGCCAAATTTAGAAAGGAAAAAACGAAAATGGCAAATGAAGAACGCAAGATCCGTTATGGGATCAAGGGCAAGCTCATTTCGGCGATTGCCATGCTTCTCGTTGCTGTCATTATGACGGTGTCCTCCACCTACGCGTGGTTCACCCTGTCGACAGCACCTGAGGTAACCGGCATTTCGACGGCGGTCGGCGCTAACGGCGCGCTGGAAATGGTGCTGCTGACGAAGAATGATGACGGCACGTGGGCTTATACCACCGGTACCGACATTTACGGCGATAAGAATACCACCTGGGGTAACCTGGTTGATCTGTCGAACCATGCCAATTACGGTAGCAACAAGATCGTCCTGTATCCCTCCGCACTGAACACGAAGTTGGCCGGTAGAGTTGATATGGAATCCCCCTTGTACTTCCCGAACTACGGTGTTGACGGCCGCGTTTTAGACGTGAACGGCATGACCATGCTGGCCGGTAACTACCAGGGGAACGACGGTTCCTTCAAGCAGAACGACGATTTCGGCTTCCGCGCTGTTGGTACGACCTCCGGTCTGTCGGAGCGTCAGAATGCTCTCCGTGAGGCGACCAGCCAGCTTAACATTCTGAAGAATCAGGCAAAAAAAGCCGCTGAGGAAGCTTTGGCTGACAACGGTAGTAAACTGGCAGAGATGGCCATTAAGAAGGTTACAGTAGAAAATCCTACTTTCACTTCTGTGCATTATAACGCGGTTTCCGGTATGATCACCGGTCTGGATGCTGCTCTGGCTATTCTGGACGAGGCTTATCAGCAGGCAGTGCTTGCTTGGGCGGCCAGTGACTTGACTTCGGCAGACGATACCGTTTATAATGCGGTGAAGGCCATTGTTGAGGAAAAAGCTACTATTGAGGAAGTTATTGCTGCAGTAAATGATCAGTTCGACTCTTGGAAGACTACGCTTGAAACTATTGAAGGAATTGATCTTACTGATGTAACTTTCGCCCTTCCCGAGTGGATTGTTGGTATGTCTGTTACTAAACAGGAGCTTGTTGCTGGAGCATCTTTCACCATTCCTACTAACGCTAATGTCAACGAGTGGAAATGGGCATCCGGCACAGACAACGACGTATGGGAGGCTCCTACGGTAACAGGAGGAGTTACCTCGATTGCGGCTCCCACGGATTCCAATACAGTAGGTGCAACTGCCACGTTGGAAGGTACGGATAGTCGTGGTGCCGTCATCGCTAAGTATGTCTTTACCGTTTCCGAAAATCCCAGTAATAATGTGGTAACGACATATACTGCCCTTGCGCAGTATGCTGTTATGAAAGCTGATGTAGACACGGCCGATACCAAGCTGAAAGCTTTGGTTCCTACTAAACAAACTGTTGGTGAGGAACAAATTGACACCTATACCTATGCTGGCTTGAGTGATGCGCTTCAGCCTCTGGTCAACATGAATACGCTGAAGGTCAACGATATTGCTCTGAATTCGGATGGCTACAAGGATGCCATCATGGGCTCTGCATTGGCGAACAAGGCCGTTTGGGTATCCATGGCCACCGGCTCCGGTGTGTTCGCTGACATGGCTGACCAGTGCGGTGACTATCAGGTTTCCATTCAGGTCGATGCCGGTGCACTGCTTGGCGCGGGCTCCATCATGATGGACGCTGCGATGCTGGCTGATACTACCCTTACGAACCCCTATCTGCAGAATGCCATTGACACCGCTAAGGCCACCGGTGCACCTGCGAATGCCGCCGGTGAAACCGCCTTCTCCGAGTTCTATGGTTACATCATCGACCTTGGCTTCCGTACCAATGCCGCTGCTTCCAACCTGTTGCTGCAGCAGGATGCGATCGACCGTATCTATGCCGATAACAACAACGAGGCTACCATGGGTCACGGCAGCTCTATGACCTTCACCAGCACCTCTACCGGCTTCTCTACGGATAGTGTTAAGGATCTGATGGAGCACATCTGCATTGTCTTCTTCGATACGGAAGGCGAAAATACCATTCTGGTTTATGCTAAGCTGGATATGACCAAGGCTACCGTTTCCAGTGGTAGTGTTACCGCTCCGATGTACCTCTATGAGACAGTTGATAACGCTTTCACATATGACGGCACGTTAAACAGAACGGTATATCTGAAAGATGGAAAGTATTACTGGGACGAGGCATATACGATGCTGGCAACCGATGTGACTTCGGACAAAGTAAGCGCAGATAAAGTAGCAGTTGAAAATCCCGTTCTCTACAAGGTTGTTACCACAACCGGGGGCGAGACTCCTACGACCGAAACGAAGTACTACTACGACTACTACACGAACGATGCCAGCACATTGGCAAGTGATGTAGATGAAAGCAAGCTCACTGCACAAACAGATTATGAAGTTGTGAAGACGGATAATGTCATCACATCCCTGACGCAGAATGCCGAAAAGCATATTTCTGCTCTGGTTTACTTGAACGGCGAGACCATCACAAATGCCGACGTTGCTGCTGACGCCGCCGCTTCCATGACCGGTACCGCTAACTTCCAGTTCGCCAGCGACGCTGCTCTGGATCCTATGGACTACGGTAATCTGTATCATCCCGATACAACCGCTCCCGAAGCTAACCCCTAATTTTTAACTCTCGTTTCCTGTCTTCCGACAGCGAAACACCCCCCGCCCGCAGGCGTTTCTGCGGGCGGGGCCAAGCCCATCCACCTATATGACTTGCTGACAAAGGACGAAACGTGGAACACCCGAACACTCAAAAAACCAAACGCAGACCGTCAAGAAAAACGATGATTCTCATCTATTTCTATCTGATTCTGCTTCTTTTGATTCTGTCAACGGTTGCGACCTACACGTGGTTTGCGCTCTCGCGCACGCCCAAGGTCAGCAGTATGTCGATGTATATTACCGCCCGCACGGGATTGGAGTTCGCTCTGACACCCGAGGACGGTGCGAATTGGGGAAACCAAGTGGCTTTCCCTGATATGGTAACCGCCGCCGCGCCATTGCGCCCGGTTACCTGGTCGGAAAAGGATAAAACCTTTTATGCTGCGGTGTATGGCATTGACGGCAGGCTGACTGGCCGATGGCAGCCCCTGTCGGATGAGCGTAATGCCAACCGCGACACCTACGACTATGAAGGCTATTATCACGTCGCCACGTTTTATGCGCGTACCGGCGACGACGTGATCGTCTCGCTCGCCGAGGAACCCAAGACGATCGAGGGCCTTACAGGCTCGGGTACTTACCTGATCGGAACGCCTGTATGGAGCGATGACGAGATCGCTCACCATAATGACGGACAAGGCGCGGAAAACGCCGTCCGCATCGGTATTCACGTAACATTTTTAGACCAAGACAATCGGCCCAAGGAGGAGGAACCGCTGTTCTTCATCTACGAGCCAAACTGCGATACACATACAGACGGTTCGATGGGATACGTAGAGACGCCGAACGTTGATAACGGTGGTTCTCTCGTCCCATCGGACAGGCTCATCACCCAGGAGCATTCCACCTGGACCGAGACCGACCCCGTGCAAAAGGGGGTTCAGCTGTATACCTTTGGCAAGTTTACCTCGCCGGTCGAGCTCTTTCGGCTTGAGGCAGGGAACAAGGTCATGATCCGCCTCTATATTTGGCTTGAGGGGCAGGACGTTGACTGTACCAATGCCATTCGTGAATCGCAGGTTTTAGCAAATATTCAGTTTGATGCCGTAACCGATACCGGTTCGGGCATGGTTCCCATTACCTGATGGGGCATCCCTTCGGGGATTTCGAAACGCAGAACATTAGCCATAAGGCTTTATATATGTTAGAAACTCCTTGCAGAAGCTGTATTCTATCAGATCGCCCCTCTTGGGCGAGGAAGGACATTTCATGAACGAAACACATGTACCGAATTCCACCCCACCGGCATCTCCGCACGTGCCGGACTCCACCCCCTCGGCAATGCCTCCGAAAAAGAAGAAGGAGAAGAATGCCAAGAAGACGCTTAATACCGTTATTAATGTCATTTTGATTGTTGCGATCATTCTGGCGGCTATTTGCACTTACATTTCCTTCGTCAATACCTCCGGCAACGGCGTTCCGAACATCCTCGGCCTGCGTCTTCTCTCGATTCAGACCGACTCTATGTACCCCACGCTGCGCTCGGGTGACATGATTGTCGATGTCGGCATTAAGGATCCTTCGGAGCTTCGCCCCGGCGACATCATCACCTATTGGACGGTCATCAACGGTGTGCGCGTTCTCAATACGCATAGAATTGAGAATATTTACAGCGGCGGCGACTATCTTATCTTTGAGACGAAGGGTGATAACAACACCACGGTCGACCCTTTGACCGTACATGAATCCAACCTGGTCGGTGAATACTGGTTCCGTATTCCCAGCCTTGGTAAGGTCTTCGATTATTTGCAGACCAGCACAGGCTTCTTGCTTGTGGTTCTGATTCCTGTTTTAATTTTCTTCATCTATCATCTGGTGCAGTTCTTCCGCGTACTCTTTGAGTATCAGAACGTCAAGAACCGCCTGAAATATGAGCAGGAACGCGGCAGAGCCGAGGATCTTCTCGAAGCGCAAAAGGATATTCTGGAGGCGCAAAAGGCAGATGCCGAGCGAAAGGCCGCCGAGCGTGCCCAGCTGGAGGCCGAGCTCCGCGAAAAGCTCAAGGCCGAGCTGCTCGAATCGATGCGTAAGGAGCAGGAGGCGGCGGCTAAAGCCTCGCAATCCGACGATTCTTCGCAGTCATCTTAACGTGTGACCGCCGCGCGGCGGCTCCGCGTACCGTTACAGAAAGTTTCAAGCGAATATGGATAACTTTTTCAGATATTTTTTCCAGGACATCGGGCGGGTGTTTCGCGCGTTTGTCGATATGCTTGTGGCAATGGGAAATTTCCTCAACTATCTTTTGAATTTCCCGATGCGCATGGACATTATCAAGGAATACGAGGAATCCTTCTCGACCTTGGAATGGGTCATGCTGTTGATTGTCAACATCATTCTGATCGCGCTGATCATCATTCTTTGTATTGGCTTGTTTAAGCTTCTCCGTAAAATTTTCCGTGTCCGTATTTCGCCGAAGAAATACGACGAGCTGGTTAAGCAGGTGCGAAATCTTCAGCGCGACCTCATCCGTGCCAACTACGAGAAGGATAAGCTGCTGGCCATGAAGGTCACCGAGCTTGGCGACCATGCGCCCGGCACCTTGCCCGAGGGCATGGACGAGGAGGAAACGCCGTCCGAGGACGAGAACGACGAGGCCTTTACGCCGAACGAGAACCGCAATACGCTGCTTTCTCCCTGTGTCGATCCTTCGGAGAGCCGTTTCTTCCGGTTGACCTCCGTCGATAATTTCTACAAATCGGAATATATTGCGCCTGTCTACGAGGAAGACTTTACGCTGGCCGAGTTTTGTGAGCGCTTCCGCCTCTTTGCCGCCTCCCGTTTGCATTTGTACTATGATCTGGATATGATGCGCTACTTCGTTGCCTCGATGGGTACGGCACGTATTATCATCCTTCAGGGTATTTCGGGTACCGGTAAAACGAGCTTGCCGTATGCCTTTGGTAAGTTTGTGCAAAAGGATACCACGGTGGTTTCGGTGCAGCCGTCGTGGCGTGAGCGTACCGAGCTCTACGGATACTATAACGAATTTACCAAGAAATACGGCGAAACCGATTTCTTGCGCGCTATCTACGAAAGTAATTACTACCGCGATCCGCATATGGTCATCCTCGATGAGATGAACATTGCCCGTGTGGAATACTACTTTGCCGAAATGCTCTCCATTCTGGAAATGCCCCTGCAGGAGGAATGGAAGGTCGACATTGTCACCGCCGTGTGGGATAACGACCCCTGTCTGATTGAGAACGGTACGGTGCGGATTCCCAATAACGTCTGGTTCGTCGGTACGATTAATAACGACGACTCGACCTTTGCGGTCGCCGATAAGGTGTACGACCGTGCGATTCCGATCGACCTTGACAGCCGTGCCGATGCCTTTGAATGTGAGGACACCGAGCCGATGTGTGTTTCGACCGACTATCTCAATGCTCTCTTTGCCAAGGCGAAGGAGGAGTATCCGATGTCGGAGGAGATTGCCGAAAAGCTTGAGGTGGTCAACCAGTATATCATCAAGGCGTTCCGTCTGGCCTTCGGTAACCGTGTTATGAAGCAGATCCGCGAATTTGTGCCCTGCTTTATTGCCTGCGGCGGCACCGAAATTCAAGCGGTTGACTTTATCGTGGCCAAAAAGGTGCTTCGTAAGTTTGAATCGCTCAGCGTTGGCTTCATGAAGGATGAGCTGACCAAATTCAGCAATTTCTTGGACAAAACCTTCGGTAAGAATCAGATGAAGGTCTGTAAGGATTACATCGAGCTCTTGAAGAAGACCAATTGACCGTAGCCTTACGGTCGTTACCGCCCCGGGGAAGGAGGGCTTTTCATGGCAAACGAAACCAAGCGCCGCAAAGCGGCAGACACATCGGAGGACATCGAGCTGATCGATCCGATTTACGAAAAATTTACCAAGAGCGTCATTCGTGCGCTGGGAAGCACCGCCTTCTATGAATACTTTATGCAGTCCATTGCGATGGCGGATAACCGGATTCAGTTTTCCAACCGACGGATGGAAAAGGTTGTCGATACCGAGTGGGTGGATGCCATTGAGGAGGCCCTGGCCGGCTTCCAGCAGATTATCGAATCGCCGCGTAACATCATCCGCGAGGATGAGCTGATTGTCAATGTGGCCAATGCCAAAAAGACAGGCGATGATGTGGTTCGCCACCTGGCCATGCACGCCGCGCTGGTGGAAGACTATCAAGAGGACACCGGCGATGTCCGCCCCAGTAAGCTGATGCAGAAGTACCGCGAGGACTCGATCGGTCAGGTGTATGAGAACCGCGTGGTCTTTACCACGCTGGAAATGGCGTATCAGTTTGTAAAGATTCGTCACGATGCCCTGTTTGAGGCGATGAGCGACGAATTCGGCGCCAAGCTGCAGTTAGAGTCGGATATGGTCGGCTCCAACGAGCAGGTCCATCTCGATATGTTCCTTCATATCCGCGATACCGAGGATATGCTGGCCACCGATGACCGAAACCGTGCGATTTTTGACCGCATTTCGCGTCTTTATCGTATCCTGTCGGTCGATATGAACTCGCATTTTGCCAGACATATGGCGCGCTACCCGCGTATCAAGGGTACGGTTACCAAAACCAACGTACTGAAGAAAAACAAAAATTATCGCGCTATTTTGAAGCTGCTGGAATTCCTGCGCGGGTATGACCATATCGGTTATACCATCAAAATCATCGAGCAGAATCCGACGGTGGATGAGGTGTTTGAACGGGACATCTATCATAACATCCTGTTTAACTATCTGGTTCTGAAGGGACATCTGGAGCGTGACCGCGACCGCAAGCTGCCGGCTCCCATGAAGGAGAAAAAGCGGGCGCTTCGTCCCAAGTTTATCAAGGAAATCATTGAGGAGTTGACCGAGGATTACGACCTTCCCGATGTGGAGATCCGCAAGGTTCTGATCGAGGAGCTGACCAAGGAACAGCTCATGCGCGAGGAAGCGGCCGAGCGCCGCCGTCTGGTCGAGGAGCAGGCACAGCGCAAGAAGGAAGAGGAAGCCCGTATTAAGCGGGAAAAAGAAGAAGAAAAGGAACGCCTGCGCCAAGAGCGCGAGGCCGAAAAGGAGCGCCAGCGCCAAGAAAAGGAAGCCGAGGAGCAGCGAAAGCTCATCGCGCGGATGGAGCGCGAGCAGGAGGATCGCCGCCGCGGCGGTCTGTTCAAGAAAGAACTGGCCCATTTCGAAAAATATTACGCTGAGCGCAAGGAGCTTCGCGAGGAGAGCGAGGAGCGTGAGCTTGTCGCCCGTCAGGACTTTGAGGACGCCGCCTATATTCTGGAGGAGACCGAGCGCCTGAAGAGCGAAGAGGCTGAGCGCGCCCGCATCCGTCGCCGCGAGGAGCGGGAACGCCGTATGCGCGAGGAGGCCGAGGCCCGCCAGCGTGCGCTGGATGAGGAAGCGGCACGTCAGGAGCAGATCCGCCTGGAACAGCGCGCTGAGGAGGAGCGCCGTTTGCGTGAGCTGGCCGAGCAGGAGGAGCGCGAGCGCCTCGAAAAGGAGGCGCGCGACCGCGAAGCCGTCAGCCGGTATGTGTGGGAGCTGCAGTCCTTTGGTCAAAGCTATCACGATCGCCTGACCATGCGTGTGCAAGAGATGGAACGGCTGGCACAGGTACAGCGCGACCGCGAGGCCGAGCGTCAGCGTCTGGTGGACGCCCGTATGGCCAAGACGCGGCGAGGGAGATTTGGTAAGAAATGAACAAGATGCTCCTGAAGCTGATTGCCGCAAGCCTGACCTTGGTGATTGCGGTGGTGATGGTCACCACCATGACCTACGCCTGGACGACGCTTTCGTCGGCGCCGGTGGCCGAGGGTCTTCAGATTACCATCGGCGGCGGTAATACCATTTTGATTGCACCCGACCGCACACAGACGGTCGACGGAAAAACCTATCATTATCCGGGACATTTCAGCGAGCAGCTGAATTTTTCCCACTATGATGAATATGACTATTTGAACAGTCTCGCCGCCCTGCGTCCGGTTTCAACCGCCGACGGCGTAAACTGGTTTCTTCCCGAGTTTTATGATGTTTCCGATCCGGAGGTTCTCAACGGCGAGGCCTCGGTCGGTGAGCTCAAGCCGCCCTCCGGCTTTACGCGCGACACAACGCTGGCTTATGCGAACCGGACTGAGCCGACGGACAAGGGACATTATTTGTATCTGGATTTTTGGGTGGTGTCGCCCGGCACGGATTATACGCTCCGTATGTCGGCGGGTGATGAGAACGGCGGCAGCTTTCTCCTCGAACTGATGAAGGCTGTAGACAATGGTGACGGCACCTATTCGTTGACCGAAACCGAGGGCCATGTGGCCGCCTCGGCGCGGATTGGCTTTTTAACCAATGCGGATCCTGTCGAGGATATGACGATGCTGCTTTATCAGCAGAGTCCGCTCTTTTCGAGCCGCTTTTCGACCTTGCGGGGACGCTTTACCGACGAGGGCGATGTCTGGTTTTCGACCAGCAATCGGTTTACGATTTATGAGCCGAACGGAGATCTGCATCCGAACAGCACAAACGGCACGTATACCGTGACCACGCCCCTTGGTCTTGCGGGGAATGCCGTGACAGCACTGGATATCCGCGACCGTCTTTCGGTTTCCCTAACCCATCGTTGGAAGCAAACCGACGTGCGGTTGGAGGATATCTTCACGGTCGCCTTGGCCGGAAAAACCGTTTCCTCGGCCGCCGAGGCAGAGGAAATTCTATATCATCGGTACCTGCAGGGACAGGTGATGCCCTATGTGGAGCGCGCTTCGTTTTTCAAAAACACCGCCGCGCTGTACAGCTATTGTGCCCATAACGGCACCGCCGATGCCGCGGCACTCGGACAGCTGTCTCTTGCCGGGGCAACCGAAGATGTTTATATCGTTGAACTGGAGAAAAATATTCCCCAACGCATCCGTATGTTCGTCTGGATTGAAGGACAGGATGTTGACTGCTCATACGATGCTCAGGCCGTGAGCTTCGCCTTGAGCATGGAGCTGGCGGGAAGTCACTGATCGATCATGAAACAAGAGCCCAAGAAACAAAAATTGCATCAGAAGCTGCTTTCGGGAGGCGTATCGCTTCTTTTGATCGTAGCGGTGTGCCTTTGCCTGTTTATTGTGGTGCAGGTTCTGAGCCACGGGCATGCATCCTTGGGCGGATACAGCTGTTTTAAGGTGATTACCGGCAGTATGGAGCCCGAGCTTTCGGTGGGCGATTTGATTCTGACCGAAAAAACCGAGGCCGCCGATATCGAGGTCAACGACATTGTCAGCTTTTACTCGCAAGCGCCGGGTATGATCGGAAATATCATCACACATCGTGTTGTTGACAAGATCGTCGACGAGGATGGCACGGTTCGCCTTCTGACCAAAGGCGATGCCAATCTTTCGATGGATGGCTATGCCGTGACCGATGATAATCTGATCGGAAAAGTTATATGGGAGTCGGGTGATAGTTTGCTTTCGGATTTTCTTTCGTTTTTGTCAAACAAATACGGCTTTTTGGCCTGCATTGCCTTTCCCGCACTATTGATCTCCATTCTGATTCTTCGCGATAATGTCGGTGCGATGAAGCGCGACATGAAGGAGCTGGTGGAGGAGCTTGAAAAGAAGGAAACCAATCCCTCGTCGGAGGACGAGGACAACCGAGACGGCGACGAGGAAACCTATGCACAAATGTGCGATCGGATTCGCGCCGAACTCATGGAGGAATTAAAGAACAGTGACACATCCGAACCATCCGAGCCGGAATGATTCGTCTCCGAACACCTCGGTTCGCGTAAAAACACTGAAAAATCAAATAGGTTTACGCATCGTTCTGGTGGCGCTGGTTCTCATTCTGACGGTGGTGCTGGTTTTCTCGCTTACGGTAGCATGGCAGACCAATGTGGTGCAAAGCGGCGGTCTGACCTTTTCCGCAGAGGGCTGGAATTTCAGCGGAAGCATGGAGATTGACGGGCAGACCTTTGAGATCGCGCCCGGTGACAGCGGCTTGGTAGCACTCTCGCTGAAGAACGAAAGCGCCTCTTTGGTGGCGGCCAGCATGACCGTGTCGAAGGATCAGCTGTTGGCGAAGGCCAGAAGCAAGATCTACTTCTATGTGGATACGGTTGTGGAACGCAACGGCGAAACCGTCGACCGCGTTTATCTGGGTAAAAAATCCAGCTACACCTATGCTATCTTTCCTTATGGCGAGGTGGTAGTGAACGAAACCTCACACAATGCGCCGCCCCTGATGTGGGAATGGCAGTACGATACCCTCGGCTATTATGTACTCGGAACCGAGGCCAACGGGATCGTGACAGTGGAGGATTATATTCGCCCGATCGAATATGAGTACGATCCTTTTCAGACAACCTTTGATGCTAACGGCCATTTGCTGACGGTTGACGGTGTGACCACAGCCGAAGAATTTTTGGTCTCGCTTTCCGAGACCGACGGCTATGCGGGTACGATTGACGTCAGCAAAAAAACAACCTATGGCTATTATCCGGTCGATGTCAATGAACGGAATTACGGCGTATGGGCGTATTTCTGCACTTACGGCGAGATTCAAACGGCATCGGCGGAGGATACTGAGCTCGGGAATCAACAAGCCGCGCTCGGTAATGTCCGCGTTAATATCAATGCACAAAACAGCCGCGAGGAAGGCACCGCGATCGGTAATGCCGCGGCCTTGATGCAGGCGGTCGGTCAGTCCGGTCTGCAAATGCTTACCCTGACCGAGGATGTGGTGCTGTCGGAGCCGCTGGCTGTCGATGAAAACACTCGCTTGATGATCGATCTGGACGGTCATACGCTGACCTCCAATTCTTCAGCTGCTGTGATTGATGCACAGTCGGGCGCCGAGGTGATGGTGTATAACGGCACCCTGTCGGGCGGCGGCTCAACGCTTGCCGGTGTTGCGACAAGCGGAGCAACCGTGACGCTGAACCAGGTTACCGTTCAGAATGTGGATGAGGGCCTGACGATTTTGGATCACCAGGATGCCGAGGGGCGTGATTCCACCGTTCGGCTGATTAACTGTAAGGTGTTTGCCAAGGAGGATGCTCTTTGGGTTAAGGCCAACGGCGCCGCCTCGGAGAAGGCCACCTCGATTGTGATCGAGGGAGGCGAATATCATGGCGAGATGTATGCCGGTATTCTTTGCAACGGCACCTATTACGGCGTGGATATCCGGATCACCAAGGCAACCGTTACCGGATATTATGCCGGCATCTATTTCCCCGCGAAGGACAGCTTGTTGACGGTCGACCGTAGTACGGTCGAGGGGGGGACCGGTATTGTCATCAAGGGCGGTACGGTCAATATTGTGAATTCTACCGTCGTGGGGAACGGCGACGCTCAAGAACCGCCATCCGATCCTGCGGATCTGCCGGTGAGCGGCTGGGTGGATACCGGTGACGGTATCTATCTGGAGGCCAACTATACGGCTTGGATCACGGCGGTGACGGTCTCCGGCCCGGATACTCATGTATCCAGCCTGCATGCGCTGGCTGTCCGCCAGTATCCCTTGGCGGTGCCGCAGGCCTCGCTGACCGTAACCGGCGGTACCTTTGACAGTAGTGTGAGCGAATATCTGCCGAGCGGTTATATTGAAACCGAGGCCGACGGCTTCTATACAGTGTCCGAACAGCCCTGATGGGCGGATTTTCCCGGGAAAGGAGACAGACGGATGCAAAAACAAAGACAATCCCGTGTGTTTCTTTCACTTGGGATGACCTGTCTTACCGTAATTCTGGCCGCGTTATTGGCGGTTGGGGTTACCTACGGTCGGTATTCGACCCTGATTCAGGGACAGATGGCGTTAACCGCCGCGCTGTCTCCTGAGCCAACCCTGTACAGTACCGATGAGGACGGCAATCTGGTTGCCTATACCTCGCAATGGTTGACCAAGGGCGGCGAGCAGTATCATACCTTCGTTTTGCGAAACGCCGAGGTGAGCGAAAGCCAACCGCCGAAGCAGAGCATTCGTGTCCGCATCCGTGTCTTCGTGCCGGGTGACAGCGAGACAATGGGGGCGCTCTCCTTTACGCTCAGTCTTAACCATGGCGCCGTGCTTCTGTCCTCAGAGGCATCTTACCTTGGCGCCAATACGCCGTACTATACCGAGGGACAAACCGTGGGTTGGGTGTATGGCTTTGATACGACCGGTGCCGGAAGCGGCACCATGACCGAGTATATTCATACCTTCCGTGGCGATGCGTTTGAAACACTGCCTGTCACGGTAACGGTTCAAAACACAACGATTGACTGTTCCTCGTTTCGGATCTGCGTCGAGCGCGTCGCAGACGGCACCATATAACGGTGGAACGATGATGTATCGGTTTTTCAGAAAGCACAATGAGGTGAAGCTATGAAAGAAACACAGAGGAGGATCAAGGAGTACCAGGCAAAGCTGCCGCGGATGAAGGAAAAAGTCCTTGCCGTGCTGCTCCTGTTGGCCATGTCGACATCGATGCTGGTCACCGTTTCGTTTGCTTGGGTCGCCCTTTCCACAAGTCCTGAGGTAACAGGTGTCAATACCAGTATTGCGTCAAACGGTAACCTGGAAATTGCCCTGGCCTCCGGTACGATGGATCATCCGAACGACGTGGCAGCGTCGGCTGTCGGCGACAGTATCCTCTCCTTGCTGGAGCGTAATATTACATGGGGTAACCTGATTAACCTGTCCGATCCCGCGTATGGCTTGGACAGTCTTGTGTTGCGGCCGG
Organism: Oscillospiraceae bacterium; assembly: GCA_015064545.1. Lineage (GTDB taxonomy): Bacteria > Bacillota > Clostridia > Oscillospirales > CAG-272 > Colimorpha_A. The sequence goes on from SVSA01000017.1 coordinate 18,137, forward strand.
CGCTGTTGTATAGGGATAATCTGTTGCAACGGCCTCTCAAAGGTCCGATTTATGATGAAACCGGCCGTGTGGTGGATATGAACCCTAACTTTGGCTATGCTAAGAAGAATGATAAGGGTGTGTTTGTTTCGACAAACGAACTTGGTATTCGTGCCATTACCTCGATGGTGTACGGCGAAACCGGTGAAAAAGCAGAATTATATACGGCCCTTGATGAGATTGCGGGCGCAAACGGTATGTTGGTTTCTGACTATCAGGCGCTGGCAAACAATAAATCGTATATGAATGCCCTTTCTTCGATGATGGCAGGCTATATTGTTGAAAATGTTTTCTACCCGGCTGGTAATAAAACAATTCTGGACATGATTGAGCATGCCGTCATAGAAAAGGCTCACGTGCAGCAGTTCCAGTATATGTATTATGATATGGCCCTCTTGCTTTTGGAGCAGGCAAAGCAGACGGTAGCCATGCTGAACTTGAATGCAAAGATTCGGGGTGTGGATATCAGCATTACGGTAGAAGAGCTGATGAATATGCCCTACAGCGTCAAAGATAAAACGGCATATAATACGCTGAAAACCCGTGGTTTTACAACGGTTGCAGACAATACAAAGACCGTAACGCTTTTAAAGGAAATCGACCAGTTCCTGTCCGATTATCATGTGATTGTGGAGGATCACGACAGACTTGGCGAGCTCTATGACAGCATCACCAGTGATCAAGTTGCTTGGCTGTCGAGTAAAACTGTTTCTGCGGATTCCAGCGTGCTTCTGATTGACGATATTATTGACCGTCTCGTTGACCTTAAGAAATGTACCATTGCCAATTATAAAGGTCAAACCATGATGGGTATTGGCGGAAATCAACCCCCGATCGCAATTGGAAGCACCGGTCAAAGTGGTAGTGTTTTGGCCAAGCTTACACTGGGCGGCCCCTGTGAAACCGTTATTACCAACGGTATTTTGAAGCGGTTTGATAATCGTACCGGCGGTCGTATTGCCAATCCCGCGGGAACACCTCTGGTGATCAATGCCGGCGGTCAGACCCTGAAATCCAATGTATCGACCGATGCAACCGAAAACTACTTTGAAAACGAGCGCGCCTATCTGTTTGAGCAGATTGGCGGCGCCGGTATGGCGCTGATTGCGCAGGACGTATACGGTTTTGCGGTTGACTTCTGGATTCGCACGAATGCCCAGGGTTCTTTCCTTACGCTGCAGGGTAATGTTCTGACCCGCGAAGATACGATAGAGGTTTTCGGCAAAAACCGCGAAGGCGAGGAGGTTCCGCTTTACACCATTTCGGTAACGAAGGAGGAAGGCGAGAGCCTTTTGGACAGAGTCGTGGTTTCCTACGATATCTACCAGTCCACACAAGTGATTGAGGAGGTCAATGAGGAAACCGGGGAGGTAACCGAGCAAACCGTGCCCTGCTGGCGCTATGCCGAACGGCACGCTGTTGTCGAGGAGGAGTATGTTTCCCAGTATACGGATGGCAAGCTTCCTCCGCGAAAAGTCGAAACGATTAAAACCGTCATTGGCTATGAGGGCGATAACCGTGTTTGGGAAGGCGATGAGCACAGCTCGCTGACCGTCAATAGCTCTACCCAGGGTAGCGGTAGCTGTTATGTCTTCTATGCCGAAAACCCGGTTGATCAAAAGCGAATTAAGGAACTGCTGAAGTCGATGAAGGTTGCTTTCGTCGATGATCAGGGTGAGTTTCTTGCTAATGCCTCTATGAACGTGGAGCTCAGCTATGAGAATGCGGGTAAGGTCATTGTACCTCTGATGCTGGACGACGACAGCTTCAGTATAGGCAAGAATGAAAACGGTGAAAACATTTATACGATTACTTCGTTGGAGCGCAATGTGCCCAAGCGCATTACTGCCATCTTCTATCTGGATGGTGAGCAGATCACCAACAGCGAAGTTTTGGCCTCGGCCGATATCCGCGGTCAGATGAATATCCAGTTCGGCAGCTCGGTAATGCTGAAGCCTCTCGGAAACGAGCCGCTCTACAATTCGGAGATTCACCTTGACGCGGCGCTGGAAGGAAAAACGACCTTCGAATATGGCGTAGACAAGAACATGACCGTAACCGTTCGGGCTACGATTGACGGCACCACCCCGTCAACGGTGGAAGCGTTCTTTATGCGTAGAATCAATGCGACGCAGGGCTCGCCGGAAGCCGTCTTTACGCTGTCGCCGACCGCCCAGGAGGGTGTGTATGAGGGAACCTTTACCTTCCAATATCCCGGCGAATACATCTTGCGAAGCATCCGTGTCGACGGCTTGGATCGCGATTTGCAGGTCGATGCGGGTGAAGACTATCCCACGGTCGTGGTAAACGGCTACACGATTACCTCGGTTAGTTATTTGGGAATTACGAACGGTATGAAGATTATGACCGATGCCGGCTCGTATTCTGCAACATCGACCTTGAAGTTTGCTGCGGCTGATCCCGACAAGATGCCGAAAAAGGTGGCCGGCCAGTTCTTACGCGACGATGGCTCGGTGGCGACAGTCAATTATAAATATGACGCAACGGAGGAGGTATGGAAGGGTACGGTTACCTTTGTGTCCTCCGGCGAATATACGATGCAGTTTGTCATGCTGGACGGCGAGTATACGGAGCTGAGTGAAGCCTTCTGGTGTACGGTCGATTTGACCTTAGGTATGCGTGTCAAGGTCTCGACGGTTTCACCCACTCAGTTTTTGTACGATCCCGAAGCGGAGCCGAATGCCCTGCACATGAATGTTCAGATTCTGGATAATGGCGGCAAGGCAGTTACCGGTATCACGCGCGCGGAGCTGTATTATTCAGCCGGTGGTGCCAACGACTTGCATACCGACCTTACCTGGAACGACTCAACGGAGCAATATCAAGGTGAATTTGATGAAGCGGCCGGTATTTGGAAATTCAACAAAGTGGTGGTTTATTCGGGTGACTCGCAGAATGAACTGAGATCGGTTAACGCCGATGCCCCGGTATTTACTATCATCCCGCCTACGCCGCCCTCTCATTACACCAACCTTGCCGAAAGCGCCCAGTTTGTGAAATCGGGAATGGGTAGCGTAAAGGTTACCCTTAAGGATTCTGAGGCCGCGACCGTCTACGGAAAATTTGTCCGTAAACGCGGTAACGACACCACCACCCGGTATATACCCGTTTCCTCCATGAGTCAAACCGGCGAGAATCAATATACCTATAACTTTGATATGGAGTCGGGTATCTGGGAGCTGGTAGCGGTTAGTGCCTTTAACGTCATCGATGACAAGATGGTTCTGCATTCTCTTCCCGTCGATGAAAACGGCGCGGTAAAGGCTGTAGAAACCGAGGAAGAATTCAACAGCGGCATGGTCTTTGATGAATTTGATTCGCTAAACACCTCGGTGCTGTTGTCGCAAGATGTAACGATCAGCGTTTCCTACGCCGATGGTACTTTTGATTCGGTGGTGGCAGGTGCCACAACGGTGGGTCAGTTCGGTAAGGAGGGCAATACTGTTACCGCATCCTTCATGCAGTCCCACAGCATTGAAGCAAATGAGATCTCTGTCAAATTCAGCGATCCTTATGGTTTGATTGGTACGGTGTTTACAATCAATGCAAGCGACATTGTGATGCACTACGACTTTGAAGGGACGCCCGACGCGAAATACGGCGGCTATACCACGACAGAGTCGGTCTGGGGATCCTTTAGCCCCGGAAAGGTCACCTTGTCGGCAGGCGCCGATGCGAGAACCTTTACGAATGCGGCTATTACGTTCCAATACGCAGGACGGTATGCGATCGAGAATGCTAACAATGAGGGCAAGGTTGACTATTCGGTAACCTATATCGATAATAACGGAACCGAGAGAAAGACTTCTGTTTCTCAGACGCCGGTCGGTGCGTATGCGGTTGAGGTTTGGTCGAAGAAACCGACAGTGAAGATTACAAGCCAAACACCGAGTGCAGGTTCAACTGTGGATGTGGATATGACTGGAGAAGGCACAGACCATACCGAAGGAGTAATCGTACCGGCGAAATCTGATACTGAGGCAACTGTTTATTTTACGTGCTCAACTGGCAAAGGTGTGAGTGGCTGTAATACCATCACAACTCATAACTATAGTCGCCCGTCTGTTACAATTACATTAGATGGAATTGGACAGGCAGGTCTTGCGGAATTGCTTTTTGGCACAAATGTTCATATTTATGATGGGACAAAGAAAACCACAGGATATAGTTGGACAAGCAACACTTTTTGCTCTAGAAACATTGGTTACTATGCTAATAAACAAAATGCTACTGATACAAAGACCCCAGCCGGCGACCTTGTAGCCACCGAATTGGTACTTACCTATGATGGTATGCGTTTCAGTATTCCTACTTTAATTAAAATCCACAATCCGTATTAAATTATTAGGGTTCCAACCTCCCATATGGGAGGTTGGAAACCTTAATTTGACGACGAAAAGGGGGATAGCAGTTAAATGATTTCAAAACAATTATTGTTAGCACTTGCTATAGGTGCTACAGCCATGCTGTTTCCAATAATGGTACAAGCAAAATGGTATAAAATAAAGCTGTGGAAATGCTTTGTCATTACTGTTGTTTTAACCGTGGTTGGTACTGTTGGCACATATCTGTTGTTTTATTTGGAGAATTCAAGATGGGGAGGCACATCCTTTTACGGAGCTGTCTTTTTTGTTCCCGTTGTGTTCTTATTGTTTTGCAAACTAATTAATATTCCCTATGGGAAATTAATGAACCTATGTGCTCCTGCGGAATGCGTTATGTTAGCAATTATGAAAACTAGATGTCTTACGGCAGGATGTTGTTCAGGAAGAACGCTGTTTGTTACTGCAGATGGTGTAGAGGTTGTCTTTCCAAGTCAATTGGTAGAGTTGCTCGCCGCGCTTGTTTTGGGCGGCATATTGTTGGTTTTGAGCAAAAAAGATAAATATAAGGCAATCGGATATCCGATGTATTTGATTCTATACGGTTGCGTTCGGTTTGCGTTAAATATTCTCCGCGACGAATGGGTTACAACGGATATGGTTTTGCCGTATGGCAACATTTGGTCCTTGGTTGCAATTGCAGTTGGTGGACTGTGGATATTCTTGGTGAACTACACTAAAAAAAGAAAGCCTGCAGAAACAGATTAAGTACAAAAAACAGGAGCAGAAAAATGCACCATACTTTTGATGCAATAATGTGCTTTTTTGGGGTTGTGACATATTTGTTTGTACTAATAGGAACGGTGAAATATAGGTATCCGGTGTTCCCGTTAGCAATGCAGTTTTTTACCTTATCAAACGAGCTGGCTGTCCTATTGTATTTTGTGAAGACCGATGTGATATTTAATTATGCGGTGGCGGCATATCTTTGCTGGGGAATTCTTGAGGTTGCTATTCTTGTTGCAAATATAAGAACGGGCTTTTATAAAACAAAACATATAGTTTTGCATATTATTGTCGTAGCGGTTTGCTCTGGTTTGCTGTGTTATTTGCTTTCTGCTTTTGCATGCATGATATTTGTATGTTATCTTCCTACGTTTATAGGGGAATTCTTTTGGTTAGCAAGAATTCTCAGAAGAAACTATCCAATAAAAGCAATTACTTTGATGGCGTTTGTCAGCAAGGTCCTCGCAGATGGCTTTGCCGTCCCGGTTTATTTTAATAGCGGATATCTTCTTATAGACTGTGTATGTGTGTTATTGCCCTTGATTGACTTGGCGTTTATCGTCATTTGGTTCGTGCGAAGAAAACAAGGCTCGATTTGTGCAGAATCGAAATAAGAGCAAGGGTTTAGCAACAAGGTGCACCGTGATAATAAGTCCTTTGCTTTTTCGTTGTTTAGGAGGTGGCATATGCGCCAAACAGTAAAAACTTATATGGCACGGCTTCTTGCCGTCCTTCTTGTCGGCATTCTGTTGTCGGCGTCATATCTCCCCGCCTCCGCCGCCGAAAGCGGATCCTGCGGTCCGTCCCTGTCCTGGCGGTTTTCTGCCGGCACGCTGACCATCAGCGGTGAGGGCGCGATGGACGATTACTACGACGGCAAGCTGCCGCCGTGGCATCATCTGGCAGATCAGATCACCAAGATTGTGCTCCCCGACGGCTTGATCGCGGTGGGGCGTCTGGCCTTTTACAACTGTACCGCGCTGACAACCGTGTCCCTGCCCGACAGTGTGCGCGTGATTCGCCCCAAGGCATTTTACAACTGCGAGAAGCTGCGGTTTATCGATCTCTCGGATCGCCTTTCGATAATCGGTGAGGCCGCCTTCTACGGTTGCCGCAAGCTGACGGCGCTTACGCTCCCTCAAACGGTCGAAGAGATTGGCGACAAGGCCTTTTATCTCTGCGAAAGCTTGGTCGAGCTCACCATCCCCCGTTCCGCCGAAAAGCTCGGCGTGGAGGTGTTTGCGTATTGCACCTCGCTGATCCGTGTGAAGATCGAATCGTATATCCGCACCATTCCCGCGTGGGCGTTCTACGGCTGCAGCAGTCTGTCGGCCATCGAAATGCCGTCGACGGTTTCTTCTGTGGAGGAGTACGCCTTCCGCAAGTGCGAGGAGCTCTCCAGCGTTTATCACGGCGGCGAAACGTCGTCGGTGAAAACCATCCGCCAAGAAATTGCCGAGGATTTGCCGGCCTTCAAGACTGCAGGCTATGTTGGGGACGGCACGCTTTCGGACACCTTGTATTCCTCTCAGTTTGAGGAGGATGAGGAGGGCAATCTCCTGTCTCAGACCAACACTACGGTGCACGTGGAAAGCACCTTGACCTTGACGACGGTGGTGACGGTTCGTCCCGGCAGTGAGACTGACGAGGGTACGTATCATTCGTCGCTGTCGCTGGCTGTGACCGACGACAAGGCGTGGGCCGAGGCCAAAACCGAGATTGATCTTGCGCTCCGTCAGATCAACGACGATTATTCTCCCCACGGTGTTGCCGACACCACCAAGCTGACGGTTTATGTCACCGACGGTACGACGGTGGACGAGGCCTTTGTTCAGTCCTTGACCGGCCGTAAGGTCGAAACCGAGATTGTCACAGCCGGCGGCAGCGCTTGGCGCTTGGATTGTGAAAATCTCAAAACCGAGGACGTATCCGGTAAGATTGACTATTCTTATCAGGTTGAGGAAATTGAGGCCGAGGAGAAGGAAGCGCTGGGCGGCGCCGATGGCTACCGCGTCTCCTTTAACGAGTCCACGCAGATCAAGTCGCAGGTTATGATTCAGCTTCCCTCGGCTACGGCAGGCAACAATGCTTTCCTTTATCAGATCGAGGATGACGGTTCCTACACCCGTTTGCAGGCGGTTGAGGTCGACAACAGCGGTACGGCGCATTTCTATGTCGCGTCGGTCGACAAGGATACCGATTATGTGATCGGCATGAATGTGCCGGGCGAAAAGACCGATGATGTGATTCTCAGCCCCGACCGCGCGACACAGAATTCGATTCAGCGTCTGGAGCAGATTGAATACGTTACCACCGGTGCGCGCACCCTGCGCGGCATGACGCTGGCCGATGTGATGCTCATCGTTATCGGTATTCTGGTGCTCATCTCGGTTGTGGTCGGCGTGATCATGTATATGTTCTACAAGCAGAAGGCGAAGGCCAATCCCTACGCGGCACGATAAGCGGCGCGCGCGGATCTCATTCGCCGAGCGGCGGCCGGATGCGGCCGTTTCGCAAAACAAGACAACGAGATGCCTCCGAGCGGAAATTTTACGCTCGGAGGCGTTTTTTTCTTCTTTTTCTGCGAAAAAGCGGTGCGCTTACCGTTGTAGATGGTAAGAAGAAGGATCAAAGAGAGTCGCATGATGAAATGCGCTGCCCATTGTGGAGCCGATCGTCGGAACGATCGGTGTCAGGAGGTTAGTATGAACAAAACATTGTCTGTCCTGAAAGGAAAAACCGAGATCACCCTGCCGCTCCTGCAGCGTGATCTTTCGCTTCGCTATCGCGAGGCCAAGAACGTACTTGCGAACTGGATCGCGCTCGGACTGGTTGACGGCGAGGTCAGGGGGCTTGCCTATACCCTCAATACCAGAAGTATCTCGCCGCGCGAGCTCGGGGAAGCAACCTGCGAGCGCGTGGTCGAAACGATTTCCTCAGCCGAAATGGAGACGCTGGAGTCGCTTGAGAACGCGGTCGGAGGTCGCGAAAAAACCGTGCTGAGCGATATGGATCGCCTGCTTTCGATGGGGCTGGTTCACGAGTTTGTCGGCCGCTATTTCCTTTCGATCTCAGAACGGTCGATGGAACGGCTTCGCACCTGCCGCTATACGCCGATGGAGATTGTCACCGACAATACGCGCTACATTATCGGCTTGATTGCGCATCCGATCCTGCTTTCCTGCTTGGATAGCGGGGAGGATTGTCCTGAGCTGTTGGCGTCGGACTATCTGCCGGCCGTTTGTAAAACCTACATCGAGGAAGGGCTTAAGCGCTATCGTAACTGTGCCAAGCGGCCGTCGCTGGAGGTGAATGAGTCGGAGGTGGCAAACGTCGGGCGGTATGAGATCATCGAGGCCTTTGCCGGCAGCTGTTACTATGAAACCAAATCGGAATACTGCGAGGCAGCCGAGAAAAACCTCTCGACCATTCGATCCTCGCCGCATTGCTCGACGTTGTTCAAACGGATTGCCTCCAATGCCACGCGCAGTATTGTGCGGGAGCTTTCGCTGGAGGATTTGCAGGAAATTTTCCGTTTTCTTGCGACAAAAAACGAGGAGGACGACGATTAACGATTGACAAAAAGCGACAAAGTGAGTATAATAAAAGAGAAGGCGGCCTTGCCCGACGAGGGACGGCCGCTTTACCTCATGATTAACCTCTTATCGGAGCTTTTGCGGTATGGAATCCTTGCTTTTTGCGTTAAATGCTGTGCTTCCCATTGTGCTGACCGTGGCGGTCGGCTATTTGTTAAAGCGTCTCGGATGGGTGAACGAATCGCTGTCTAAGGCGCTGAACAAGCTGGTGTTCCGTGTCTTTTTGCCGCTGATGCTGTTTCTCAATGTTTACCGTATCGAGAGTTTTTCGCTGTCGTATGTGGGCTATTTGGGCTATATGATCGGCATTTTTGTGGTTGCCTTTTTCCTCGCCCTGCCGCTGATTCGGTGGGTGACCCCCGACGGACGCCGCCGCGGCGTCCTGCTTCAGGCCTCATTCCGTTCCAATTTTGCCCTGATCGGGATTCCCTTGGCCGAGGCGATGGCCGGGAGCGCCGGTACGTTGACGGCAACGCTTGCGGCGGCCTTTGTGGTTCCGGTTTTTAATGTGCTGAGCGTGATCAGCCTGTCGATCTTTGGGAACGGCGAAAAAAAGCCGAGTGCGAAGAAGATTTTGATTGATATTGCGACCAATCCGCTGATCGACAGTATTGCCATCGGCTTTGTCTTTCTTGGTCTGCGCGCGGGACTTGCCCGTTTTGGCATTGCCTTCCGTCCGGAGAATCTGACCGTTGTTTGGTCGGTGGTCGAGGATTTGGCCGGATTGGCCACACCGCTGGCACTCATAAGCCTCGGCACACAGTTTGAATTTTCGGCGATTCGCTCTCAGCGCAAGGAATTGGCCTTCGCGTTAGTGATGCGCCACTTGATTCTCCCGCTTCTTGGCATCGGAACGGCGTATTTGCTGTTTGCCAATACCTTTGATGCCGGGCAATTTGCGGTTTTGGTTGCCGTATTTGCCACGCCGGTGGCGGTTTCGAGTGTGCCGATGGCGCAAGAAATGGGAAGCGACAGTATTTTGGCAGGACAGATTGTTGTCTTCACCACCTTGTTATCGGCGTTTTCCGTCTTTATTTGTTGTTTCCTCCTGAAGCTGGCCGGTGTCTTTGGCTAAGGGAACAACCCGAAGGATTAAAGTATCGAAAGGATGAGTTCCCATGAAAAAGAAAAGCTTTTATGATCAGATTATGGACGAGAACGACAACGATCCCATCGTTCTCTACGGCGAAAACGGAGCCGCGCTTACCTTTGAGCAGATTGCGGTGATTCCCGACGGCGAGCATATTTATGTCCTGCTCTGCCCGGTGGATCCGATCCCGGGCGTCGGAGCCGATGAGGGATTGGTTTTTGAGCTTTGCCGTGAGCGCGGTGAGGATGTTCTTCACTTGGTGGTGGAGGATGCCATTATCGATCGGGTGTTTGCGGAATATGATACGCTGCTTCGTGAAAACAGCGATCAAGAAGAATAAGAAAATGGGGAGAGCAATATGAAAAAGCTTCGAGAATGGATCAGTCTGCGCGTGGCCAAAACTCCGGGAGCAGTGGTGCTTGTCGGTATTATTTTGATCAATCTGGTGTTGTTTTGCGTGTCGGCGCTTGTAATTTCTCATTTGGCGCCGCCGTCTTTAGAGCACCGTGACTTTTGGAGCAGTATTTTTTACACGATATCGATGGTGCTGGATGCCGGCTGTGTTCAGTATGTCATTGCCGATGTCGGGGAAGCCGGAGCGCTTTTGGTGATTATTTGCTTGATGATTGTCTTGTTGGGCATGGTGGTCTTTACCGGTGCGGTTATCGGTTACGTGTCCAACTGGATTGCAGGCTTTATTGACCGTGCCAATTCGGGCGACAGCAAGCTGCCGCTTTCGGGTCATACCGTGATCATTAACTGGAATACCCGTGCCTCCGAGATTGTGAATGACTATATGTATAAGCAGACGCGCGAGGTTATTGTTGTGCTGGTTCCGTCGGATAAGGCGGTGATCGAAAAAGAGATTGCTGACCGTCTTTCGGATACGCTGGCGAACGAAAAGCGTAATGGTACCCCGATTAAAAACCGCTTGACGGTGCTTGTGCGCGAGGGGGATACCTATTCTACCAAGGCGATGAACGATATTGGGCTCTCGCAGGCCAAGAGCGTCATCATTCTGGATAACAGCGGTCGTCGTTCGGTTTGCAAGTACGAGCAGGACGAGCGTTCGGCTCGTCTCGGGCTTGGCAACTCCAATACGATCAAAACGCTGGTACAGGTTGCGGAAATTACCGCAAGCGAACAATCGGCCGATGACCAGCAGATTATTGTGGAGGTCGGTGATGCCTGGACGCTGTCGGTGATCGAAAAAATTATTGCTCACAAAATGCGGAAGGGCAAGTGTAATATCGTGCCTGTCTCGGTCGATCTCGTGCTCGGACAGATCTTGTCGCAGTTCTCCCTGACCCCTGAGCTCAACGGTGTTTACAGTACGCTGTTTTCCAACAAAGGTGCGGCTTTTTACTGCAACCGCGTTTCGGAGGATACCCCGTTGCTTGAGGAGAAGAGCTTCTTTGACGAGACGCTGACAAAGAACAGCCGCGCGCTCCCCTTGACCGTGATGACGGTAGACGGCCATGGCGAACGGTATTTTATGGCCGATTCGGAGGATGAACTGACGATTCGCGCCTTGCCAAACTATTCCGACTATCGGGTATCGCTGAACGAGTCCTTTACGATGGGAATCAAAAACGTTGTTATTCTGGGACATAACAGTAAGATTGATTCGATTATGGAGGGCTTCCGCGCCTTCTGCGGCGAGTGGAAGGATGCGGAGCTCAATATTCTTGTCATGGATGATAAGAAGAATCTGGAGCGCCATGACTATTACCGCCGGTATCCCTTTGTGAGAGAATGCATCGATGCGGATGTGTTTGACCGCGAATTGATTTTTGATACGATCAATCGTTTTATCGACGAAAATGAAGAGGATACCAGTATTTTGATCCTGTCCGACGACACCTGCACGGAGGAGGACATGGATGCGGCGGCCTTGACCTATCTGATCAATATTCAGGACATTGTCAAACAGCGCAAACAAGCAGATCCCGACTTTGACGTGGAAAGCGTCGATATCGTCGTTGAGATTCTGAATCCCAAAAACTATGATGTTGTTCATAATTACAGCGTCAATAACATCGTTATCAGCAATCGCTATATCAGTAAGATGATGGCGCAGGTCAGTGAAAAGAAGGCGCTCTTCTCCTTCTATAACGATATTCTCTCTTACGATGCGGAGAACAGCACCAGCTATGAAAGCAAGGAGCTCTACATCAAGCCGGTTTCGAAATTCTTTGCCGAGCATCCGGCACCGGCTACCGCGGCCGATTTGGTTCGTGCTGTCTACGAGGAATCCTGTCGGATTGGCAATCCGTCGATTCTTTTGGGTTATGTGCAGCCGGGCGGTAAGCTGACGCTCTTCAGCGGCGACCGCAATGCCATCACGGTTGAACTCACCGCAAAGGATAAGCTGGTTCTCTTTAGCGGACACTAAGGTGTAAGCGGAGGAGGGACGACGATGGAATATCAAACTGCGATTTCCGCGCTCCGCGACTGCTTGCATCACGCCAAGCATGCCGTCTTTTTCGGGGGCGCCGGCGTTTCCACCGGTAGCGGAATTCCCGATTTCCGTGGAAGCGGCAAGCGCGAGGAGCCGGTGGAATATTTGCTCAGCCGCACCTGCCTGCGTGAGGAGCCGGAACGGTTTTTTGTGCACTATCGCCGTCGGATGGTGTTTACGGATGCCGAGCCGAATGCGGCGCATTTGGCGCTGGCCGAGCTGGAGAAGCGGGGTATTCTCAAGGCCGTGATTACGCAGAACATCGATGGTCTGCATCAAAAGGCCGGAAGCCGTCGAGTGCTGGAGCTTCACGGCAACGGGCTACGCTGGTATTGCGACCGTTGCGGAGCGTTGTATCCCGAGGCGGTGAAGGGAGAGGGAATTCCGCGCTGTACCAAGCCGTCCTGTCAGGGCGTGATTCGTCCGGATATCGTTTTGTACGGGGAGGGCTTGAATTCCCGCGTGTTTGATCAAGCCGCGGATGAGGTCGCGGCGGCGGATCTGCTGCTTGTCGGAGGGACCTCGCTGGTTGTACATCCGGCGGCCTCGCTGTTGGAGTATTTTGCGGGGAAGCATTTGTTTTTGATCAATCTTCAGCCGACACCGTACGATGCCCGCGCTGAGCGCGTGTACCGCGAATCGCTGACCGAGCTGTTACCGCTTTTGGTATAAGAAGAAAGGAAAAACAACCGATGCATATTTTTCTGATTCGTCATGGCGAATCCATGTCCAATGTCGGTGCGAATTATGTCAAGCGCTTGCCCGATCATCTGGTGACGCTGACCGAAAACGGATTGCGGCAGGCCGATGAAAACGGAAGGTTCCTTGCGGCGTATTGCCGCGAGAAGGGGATCGATTTGTCGCGCGCCCGTATTTGGCGCAGTCCCTATTGCCGTACCCGTCAGACCAGCGAGATGTTCAATCGGCATCTTGGTATTACGGATATCCGCGAGGATATTACGCTGACCGAGCAGCAGTTCGGACTGTTCGATTCGATCCCGGAGGAGGACTGGGGACGGTTATACCCGAACGAATTTGCCGAATATCAGCGCCAGCGCAACGGCTACGGCAAGTTCTATGCCCGTTTGCCCCTGGGCGAAAGCCCCTTCGATGTGGCAATCCGCATCCATCAGTTTATGGGCACCATTCACCGCGATAAGGAAAAGCACGGCATCGATACGCTGTTTGTCTTTACACACGGCACAACGCTCCGTACCTTCCTTCTCCGCTGGTTCCACTATTCCCCCGAATGGTATCATGAGGAACGGAACCCTAAGAACTGCTGGATCCGCGAAATTGACGGCCACACCGATCTGGGTTACATCAATACGCATGTGGAAGGCGATCTGTCATGACTTACGTTGAATTTTTCTCCCGCAATATTTCGGAAAATCTGTGTGCCTCTCTCGTTGATCCTCCCGAACGGGTGGTTTTGATCGGGGACAAGCGCAAGCTGTTAGAGGAGCATGCCGCACGGTATTGTGCGCTGTTTGAGACGCGCGGCTATACGGTTGAGTTTATCTGCCGCTCGGTGAACCGTAACCGCCTTGACAGTGTGGTGGAGGCCTTGACGGCGATTGTCTCGACCTATAGTCCCTGTGCCTTCGATCTGACCGGCGGGGACGAGCTGTATCTGGTGGGGCTCGGGATCGTGTTCGAGCGGTTTGCCGATCGCAATCTTCAGCTTCACCGCTTCAATATCCGAACGGGAAATCTCTTGGATTGCGACCGTGACGGTGAAGTGATTGGCGAAAAGCGGAAACCGACGATGTCGGTTGAGGAATACATTCGTGTCGGCGGCGGTCGGATCGTTTATGCCGAGGAAAAGCCCTGGGCAACGGTTCGCTGGACGATGACCGAGGATTTTCAACGGGATATTCACACCATTTGGAAAATTTGCCGTGCCGATGTTCGCCGCTACAACGTACAAATCGGCGTGTTTGCCGCGGCCGAACGTCATCGGATTCCCTCCGAGCATCCGCTGACGACCGAAGCCTCGGTTTCCGACGTTTTGAGCGAGCTTGAGGAAGCGCGGTATCTTTACCGTGTGGATACCGAAATTATTGGGCAGCTGCGGGAGGCCGGTCTCATTGGCGGCGTGCGCATCGACGATAACCGTTTTGCGGTGACCTACAAAAACGAACAGGTGAAGCGGATTCTGACCAAGGCCGGCTTGGCTTTGGAAATGAAGCTCTATGTTTTGGCGCGTGCGATGACCGATGACCTCGGTGAACCCTTCTTCCAGGATGTGAGAAACGGCGTTTTCATCGACTGGGACGGTGAGGTTCATGAGGGCGAGGGTGCTTTCGACACCGAAAATGAGGTCGACCTTGTGCTGATGCGCGGTGTTGTCCCGTGTTTCCTGTCCTGCAAGAATGGTACCGTGACAAACGATGAGCTATACAAGCTCAGTGCCGTGACCGAAAAATTCGGCGGCGTGTATGCGAAGAAAATGTTGGCAGCCTCCGCCATTCGCACCGATACACAAACAGGCTATCATTTGGCACAGCGGTGTGCCGATATGGGTATCTGGTTCTTGAACGATCTGGCCTCGCTGAGCGATGAGGAAATCATCGCCGCCATGCGGGAATTCTTTCTCCGTTAACAGATCGGGGGAGAACGCGGCCTCAAGACGCAGGGGCTCTGCCCCTGCTACCCCGGCGAGGGGGATTTTTGAAAAAATCCCCCTGCACCCCAAAAACTTTTGGAATCGCAAAAAACTGCGTTTTTTGCAGGGAAATCTTAAGAAAACCCTGCCGAAAACGTAGTTTTCGGTATATCGCTTCTTTGCTCCTTTCTTTCAAAGAAAGGAGCGGGGTTCCAAGGGGCAGCGCCCCTTGGGGGAGAGAACGCGGCCTCAAGACGCAGGGGCTCTGCCCCTGCCACCCCGGCGAGGGGGATTTTTGAAAAAATCCCCCTGCACCCCAAAAACTTTTGGAATCGCAAAAAACTGCGTTTTTTGCAGGGAGATACTGAGAAACCCCTGCCGAAAACGCAGTTTTCGGCCATATCGCTTCTTTGCTTCTTTCTTTCAAAGA
>SVSA01000107.1 GCA_015064545.1 Oscillospiraceae bacterium
AAGCCTTGACGATAATTTCTCGCCCTTTTTTGTCATTCCAATGCTGTCTATACAGAGCAATTATCTCGTCAATTTCCGCTTGAATCTTTTCCTGATTATAGCCCATAAGCTCGTCGAGCGTTACTCCAAAGAAATATGCCAAAGGTTGAAGAAGTGTAATATCGGGGTAAGTCTCGCTGCGCTCCCACTTGCTTACTGCTGCACAAGTAACATTCATCGCAACCGAAAGTTGCTCCTGAGTAATATTTTTCGCTGTACGCAAACGTTTAATATTTGCACCAATAGTCATTTCCATAATCATACCTCCATAGAGATAAAAGTAAGCCGACGTCTGCTTCTGCTTATATTATAACACAAAAACAATTTCAGTAAAGGTATTTTTAGGAAACTTTGTATTAACTCGAAGTTTAAAAATAGTAGTAGCAAGAAAATCGGCGTACCTGCTTTATCGCAGGTACGCCAAGTCACCGTTTCTTGGTGACTTCCGGCGGTTTTCCTTTTGGTTACAGAGCGGAAGCTCGCACGCCAAAGGCAAAGGTTGTTTTCGTATGATACCGTTCCCCGGCACGTAAGAGGCAAGACGGCATCGTGGGACGGTTCGGCGTATTGGGGCTATATTGCGTCTCCAAACAGAAGGCATGAAGCCGACGCTGCGGCACCCCGCCCTTGAACTTCGTGGCACCATCCATAAAAACACCGGTATAAAGCTGAACAGCCGGCATATCGGTATACAGCGTCAAGGTTCTGCCCGACGCCGGATCGTAAGCCTCCCCGGCCTTACGGTAACAGCCAATCTCGCCATTCAGCACAAAGCTATGATCAAAGGGAACCGCAATCGGATGCATGGTTCGGAAATCGAAGGGCGTGCCGTCAACCGGTACAGGATCACCGATCGGAAGTAACAGCTCATCCACCGCATCATAACGGTCGGCATCCAAATAGAGCTCCTGCTCCATCACCGAGCCCCCGTCGTAGCCGTTCAGATTAAAATAGGCATGGTTGGTCATATTCAGCACCGTATCACGATCGCTGACAGCTTCATACTGTATGGTCAGCGCCGAAGCATCGTCAAAGGTGTAGGTAACCTTAACATTCAGGTTGCCGGGATATCCCTCTTCACCGTCCGGAGAAAACAGCGTCAAAACCAAGCGGTCTTCCCCCTCTCCTTCCTGTGGCTCAGCGGCCCATATCTTGCGGTTAAAGCCAACAACGCCGCCATGAAGGTGGCAAACACCCCCCTCATTGTTGCGAATGGGATAAAAGACACCGTTTATCGAAAAACCGCCGCCACCGATACGGTTGCCATAGCGTCCGATCAGCGCACCCGTATAACTACCAGCATCGGCTATATAGTCCTCCATCGTGTCAAAGCCACAAACCACATCACCGAGCACACCATTCCGATCGGGCACCAGAATGCGGTTCAGGATTCCGCCGCATGTCAGAATCGTGACCGAGGCTCCCACAGAGTTTGTCAGCGTGTAGGCCTCCACAGCCTGTCCTTCATAACAGCCAAACGCACGTTTTGCAATACTCATAATAATAAACCCTCTCTCAAAAAATCAGGATTTTCCCGCAAGAAACGCCGTCAGACGCGGTGTGCGGGTTTCAAAGGTAAAGAAGCGATCGAGTAAACGGCCGAACAATCCGATCAAAAAGGCGTTGACCAGCGCAATAATCACGGTTCCGATCCCGATCCCGTCAAGCGAATGATTCAGCCCCAGAGCCAAAGCGACCGAAATCGTCAGCATCGCCATATCGTTGATCAGCTTAACGCGGCCGATCGGGAAGGCAAAACGATCGGAGATTTCAGCGACAAGAAGCTCATAAATCTGTAACGGCCAGGTCGTACGAAAATACAGCGCCACGGCCAAGGATGTTATCAGCTCGCCGAGAACAAAGAACACGATCCGCATCAGCAAGGAAGCCGGCACACTGCTTCCGCCAAGCACAAACAGCCAGCCGTCAATGGCCAATCCCGAAAGAATCGCGGTGACAAAAGCAAACAGATAGCGATAGCGAAACCGCTGAATCCCAAGACACATCAAAACCAACAAAAGGCCCTGCCACAGGTATTCGCACGCCCCTTGAGTAAAAAACGAGGAAACCGTGCTCAGCTTGACATGTAGCACATAGGCCGGTGCCGCAATCATAGAAAGGCCAAAGCCTGCTTTGGTACAAAGCGCTACGCCTAATGAGCAAAGCAACACGCCAAATACCCACGCCCATTCATTCATTTTTTTGATTTTCCGAACCGATCGCGTCATATGCCTCTCCGAAAGACGAGCAGCATCGATATGGCATATCTGTATTTCCTATGTCACATCGTGTTTTTGACTTGTCAAACCCTTTTCCCTATGATATAATAAACAAGTATCAGTATACCATCTTTTTTTCAATTTGTCAATTCTTCGTCATACTTTTGGAGGCAAACTCGATGGATCAACCGTTTCTTTCCGAACCGATTACGATAACCGAACGTTATCTCATTTTGCCCATCTCTCCCGATGCCACCCGTCGCTTTGTTACCATCTCCGATGAAACCGGTCCGATCGGTGAATTCGGCGCCTTTCTCGATTTTGAGAATCCGCGTTTTCAAATGTATTATCCGGTGGAGCGTTATCTTGGCAAAACCGTAACCTTCCGGGTCGAACCCGCGCTGTCGGTGAGCTTTACCTTCACCGACAGCCTGCCCAAGCCGACCGCCGAGGAGGCACCATACCGTCCCTTCCTTCACTTTACGACCGCTTACGGCTGGATCAACGATCCCAACGGTATGACCTACCACAACGGGCTGTATCACCTCTATTATCAGCATAACTCCGGCGGCATTCTGATGGATAGTGAAAACACCTCGTGGGGGCATGCGGTTTCCGAGGACATGATCGGATGGCGTGAGGTTGGCGATGCCCTCTTCCCCGACCATCGCGGCTCCTGCTATTCGGGCGGTGCCGTTTCGGATACCCGCAATGTCAGTGGTTTTGGCAAGGACGGCAAACCGCCGCTTCTTCTCTACTATACGGCCGCCGCACGGCCTGTCGGTATCTCGAAGGGGCAAAAATTTGTACAATGCCTGTTCTATTCCACTGACAACGGAAAAACCGTACAACCCTATGAAGAAAACCCGATCATTCCTCATATTGAGGCCGCTAACCGTGATCCCAAGGTCATTTGGTGCGAGGAGATCGGTGCCTATCTTCTGGTTCTGTATCTGGATCACTCGGACTTTGTCTTCTTCCGTTCCGACGATCTTGTGCATTGGACCGAGCATCAGCGCTTTACCCTGCCCGAGGATCGCGAATGTCCTAATTTGATGCCACTCAAGATCGAAGGCAGCGACGAGCACCGTTGGGTCTTTATCGGCGCTGCCGACCGCTATGTTGTCGGCAACTTCGACAGCGGGATGTATGAAATGGAGGCCGGCCCCTACCGCTATCATTACACCGGCGGCGGATCCTGCTACAGCTATGCCTCGCAATGCTTTGATAATCTCGGCGGACGTCAGGTTCGCATGGCCTGGCAGCATCTTCCGGTTCCCGATTGCTGCTTCCGCGGCCAGCTGACCATCCCCTGCGAGCTGTCGCTTTGCCGATTGAACGGCGAACTGCGTTTGCGTTCCCTGCCGATCGCTGAATTAGACGCGTATCGTACCACAACCGATTGCTACACGCTTACCGCAACCGAAGAAGAAACCTTCTCAATCCCGCTTGAAAAGGCCGCCTACGACCTGACGCTCTCGGTTACCGAAGGCGACAGCGACATCACCCTTTCACTCTTCGGCCTGACCGTAACACTGGCCATCCGCGACAACAAGCTCCGTTACAATCATGGCGAAATCCCACTCCGCTATTCGGAGAATGCCCCGACGCTCCGCCTGCTCAGCGACGTATGCAGTGCCGAGCTGTTTGCCGATAACGGACTGGTATACGGCACCACCTACCATATCGCCGACTACACGCAAAACACGTTAACCGTAACCGCAAGCAATCTTTCGTTGACGCTTTCGGTTTCCAAATTGAAGGCGGTCGATATGCGCCGGCCGCCGACCTTTACCGAGACGTAACCGAACGGAAGCTACCGTTCAAAACAACAAAAAATGCCGCCGAGAGGAGCCGTTTGTGATATAATCCCCTTAGAGTAGACACTTGAAAAAACAAGAAGTTTTCAAGACTACTTTAAGGGGGTTAATTTTATGCCAAGAAGGACACACAAGAACAAGAAATATAGC
>SVSA01000108.1 GCA_015064545.1 Oscillospiraceae bacterium
CACAGTGAAGTTAACGAAGGCACCCGTGGACTTGCCGATCCAGTTTTCCTGCTGGAGACGGACGTTGGGGAGGTAATCGACCTCGTCAAGGCCCTGCAAAAGCTTATCGGCATACTCGGTGATGCGGAGGTACCACACCTCCTTGGTCTTTTGTACGATATCGCTGTGGCAGATATCGCACTTGCCGCCCTGGGAGTCCTCATTACTCAGAACAACCTTACAGGAAGGGCAGTAATTAACCAGCGTCTTATCACGGAAGACAAGGCCATGCTCGTACATCTTGAGGAAGATCCACTGAGTCCACTTGTAGTAGTCCTCCTCGGTGGTGTCGATGACCTTCGACCAGTCGAAGGAGAAGCCGACGCGCTTTAATTGGCTTGTAAACTTCTTGATATTGTTGTCGGTCACCTGACGGGGGTGAACACCCGTCTTGATGGCGGTGTTCTCGGTAGGCAGACCGTAGGCATCGAAGCCGATGGGAAACAGGACATTGTAGCCCTCCATACGGCGCTTACGGGAGACAACCTCAAGACCCGAATAGGCCTTGATGTGACCCACGTGCATACCCGAGCCGGAAGGATAAGGGAACTCCACAAGAGAATAGAACTTCTTCTTGCTGTGATCCTCCGAGGCTTCAAAAATCTTAGCCTCCTCCCATCTGTCCTGCCATTTTTTGTCGATTCTTGCGTGTTCGTATTTCATATTCTGTTCCTTCTTCTCAGAATGTATTTACTTGTCAGAGATAATCTCAAGAGGATCGCACACGTTGATACATTCAGCGGTGCATGGTATTCTTAATCCTCGGTCAACAGGTGGGAGATATCCACCTCTTCTGCCTCGTTCCATAGCTTCTCAAGGTTATAGAAACGCCGTGTTTCCGCATTGAACACATGAACAATAACCGAGGTATAGTCCAACAGTACCCACGTAGCACTTTCACGCCCTTCGGTATGCGAGGGCTGGATGCCAAGCAGTCCCAGTTTATATTCCACCTCGTCAGCCAGACCGCGCGTCTGGGTGTTCGAATTACCGGCGCAGATAATAAAATAATCTGCCAAAATGGTTTTATCAGCCGTATGCAACAGCTTAATACCGCCGCCCTTGTGGGCATCGAGAATTGAAACAATTTTTTCGGCCAGCTCACGTGGCTCTAATACCGTTTTTTCTTCCATAACAAAGTTCCTTTCGTTTTTTAGTGGGGATGTCGCGTTGCAATATCGATACCGTTCCGGATCAGCTCCTCCGCCGTATAAGGGAAGAGCTCCTCTCGATAAGGCGCCGCATAAAGGGCACGTATTTCGCCGCTGTTGAAGCCGCGAAACCGAAGATCGGGATCAAACGGTCCCGTCACCGTATAGAAAGCGTTCAGGCACCGTGTCATGCCCTCGGCATTCAAAACATAATATCGTCCGTTTGCCGTCACCTCACCCGGTGCCGTAAAAAAGTACACCGAGGAAAGCTCGAGCCGTAAGCCGTTGACCGCCAGTAACGGCAGATCGGAAACGGTTACCGAAGTGGTGGTATGGCGAAGAACCATTTCTCCGACATCCAAAAGCTCTCCCGGTGACAGTCCCTCTTTGAGACGGGCCAAAAGAGCCGACAAAAAGAGCTTTTGTGCATCCACTCGGCCAAGATCGGCACGGATATAGTCCGAACGAAACCGCACAAATTGTTCGGCTTCGGCACCGTTCAGATGCCGCTTCCCCTTGGGAAGTGAAATGCAAAGCCCCTGCTCAGGATCCTCATAACTCAAATCGCAGGGAATCTCAACCGTGACACCGCCAACCGCATCCACGATCTGGCAAAACGTATCGAGATCGAGCATGACATAACCGTCAAAATCAATACCGAGAAAATCGGCAAAATCGGCTGTCATACGCGTCAGCGCCGCTTGGGTCGGATGGGTCTCCCCCTCCTCCAACGCCGCCTGTAAGCAGACATGATAATACGCATTGAGCTTATAGCCGCCGTAACGGTCACCGACATAAGTGTCGCGCGGAATCTGCATCACGGCCGCCCGATTGCTGTCACCGTCAAGACGCGCCACCAACATCACATCCGTGTTATTTCCTGCCCGATCGCGTCCGATCACAAGGTACGTGCGATCGATGGCAGGGGCAAGCAGTGAGACAACCGGAATTTCCTCAGCCACTCTCCCCCAGCCATACAAACCGGCAATCAGGATCGGAAGAAGAAGGAGAGCCGCGCTCAAACAGAGACGGAAGCGAGCGATTCGTTTTCGTTTTGTTAAGCGTCTCACCGTTATCCCTCCTTTGACAGCAGATCGTTTCGTGCCGCAACGGTGTCGGGATGAATCGGACATCGCAAGCGAACAAGATCACGAATTGTCATGTCAAAGGACAGAATCAAGGTTTTGGTTAACACCGCCTCCGGATGATTTTCCGAGGCCATGGTATCGTAAAAGAATTGCCGCAGCTGCACGCAATCGTGGAAGGTACGTGTCGGCTCGATATAATCGGCAAGGTACAGCAGCTTTTCGAGAAGTGACATAGAGGCACGTCCGGTGGTATGATAGCGAATGGCTGTCAAAACCGCATCGTTCACCAGCGTCGGAAAGGCTTCCTTGGCATACAGTGCGCCGGTAACGGCGTGCCAGGTCTTTTCACTCGGCAGAAACAGCACTGCCGGATCCACACCCACCCGGCGAAGAACCGCCAGGTGCTCGTCCCGCGAAAAGGACTTTGTTATATCGTGAAGCAGGGCTGCAAGCTGCAGTGTCTCGGTTTCGGTCTCCGAAAGACCGAACCGTGCCGCCAACCGCAAGCACTCCTCCTCGGTTCCAAGGACATGCGGCATACGCCGCTCCCCCACCGTATTTTTCAATATGGCAAGAATGGAATCTCGTTTCATGACAAACCTCCCGCGGCGGGATTTCCGTATAAACGGTGCGCCGCTATGTAGTCATGAACGATCGGCGGAACCAGATCGCCGATCGGCTCGCGCCGCGCACATCGCTCACGCACCATCGTCGCGCTGATCTCACAGGGCGGCAGTTGCAAATGAACGATATCGCCGCCATAGATACGGCGGTAGGCCTCGGCACACCGAAGAACAGCTTCCTCGGTTTCCTCCGAAAGGACGGTGCGTCTGACATGGGCAATCCGTGCAAGCGCAAACAGCTTGTCGGGATGCTTCCATTGCGGTAACGTCAGAAACATATCGGTACCGCACAAAAAGGTCAAGCGCACATCGGGTGCCGAAAAATGCATCAAGGTTTTATAGGTATAGCTGGTGCCGCCGGAAAGAATCTCATAATCTGAAACCGTCACGCGCCGCGGATTATCCGCGAAAGCCAGTCGTGTCATCGCCAGACGATCCTCGGCGGAGCAACCGACCGCCTCCGGCTTGTGGGGCGGCAGAAAGGTCGGTACCACGAACAGCTCCTCCAACGACAGAAGGTCGTAAAAGGCATTGGCGGCACGGACATGACCGTTATGAACCGGTGAAAACGTGCCACCGTATATGCCGCGCTCAACCATGCAAAACCGTCTTCAGATAGGAAGCAAACAGACGCATCGATTGTCCGCGATGGCTGACCCCGTTTTTTTCCTCGGTCGTAATCTCGGCATATGTTTTTCCGAGCGAAGGCAGGTAAAACAGCGGATCATAGCCAAATCCGTCATAGCCTCGCTCCTCGCGCAGCATGACACCGTCACATTCACCGCGGAACAGATGGGGATGCGTGGGATCCGAAGGATCGATAAACGCAATCACCGAAACGAACCGTGCCGTACGGCGCCCATCCGGAACCGCCTCCATTTCCTTCAGCAGCTTGGCGTTGTTTTTGGCATCATCACAGGGCTCCCCCGCATAGCGTGCCGAATACACACCGGGACGTCCTTTCAGCGCATCCACCTCAAGGCCGCTATCATCCGCAATGGCAAAATAGCCGAGTGAGGCCGGAACACGCGCCTTAATAACGGCATTTTCCTCAAAGGTCGTACCGTTTTCTTCAATGTCACCGCGATACCCAATATCATCAAGCGACAGTAGTGTCACAGCTTCGATCCCGCTCGCCCTCAAAACCCGCTCAATCTCAGCGATTTTGTGACGATTGCGGGAAGCTAATACCAGTTTCATCATCGTTCTCACCCAAACAGCGCCGAAACAAAGTCGGTCGCGCTGAAATATTGGAGATCGTCAATCGTTTCTCCGACACAAATGAATTTGACCGGAATACCGAGCTCATCGCGAATCG
>SVSA01000109.1 GCA_015064545.1 Oscillospiraceae bacterium
TTGGGCAGGGTAACGCCGTTTTCGGCACACCAGTCCTCGATGACCTTATCGGCGCGGAAACGCTCCTTACATTCCTTACAGTCCATGAGAGGATCCGAGAAGCCGCCGACATGACCGGAAGCAACCCAGGTCTGGGGGTTCATCAGAATAGCAGCATCAAGACCGACATTGTAACGGTTCTCCTGCACAAATTTCTTCCACCAGGCGCGCTTGACATTGTTCTTCAGCTCAACGCCGAGAGGGCCGTAGTCCCAGGTGTTGGCAAGACCGCCATAGATTTCGGAGCCGGCAAAGATGTAGCCGCGTCCTTTGCAAAGGGTAACGATTTGCTCCATAGTTTTTTCGGTGTTCTTCATCTTAATTTGGTATCCTTTCGGGGTCATCCCTTGTATTTATACTGTGTAAAAAACTCGATGGCTTTATTGATGTTGGGGTTAAAATAGGCATCCTCGCCGGTTCCGATGGTATTGCCGGGGTAAGCAAAGTCCTTGATGCTCATCTTGGGGAAGGAGAAGATGAGGTCTACGTTATCGGTCAGATCCTCAACGGTAAAATTCGTATCGAAATAGGACAAATACTTGTTATACATATTCCGGGCATTGGCAAGCTCGGTTTCGGTTAAGATTTTCTTGGCAAGCTCTTTCATAAAGTCGAGCGCACACTGACGGCGCGAGGTGTCACCATCGTCATAGGCCGGATAGCGAAGCATGGCAAGCGCTTTGGCACCGTCAAGCTTTTGCGAGCCGCGGCGGAGGTTGACCGTCAGTCCGGTGGTCGTGTTGGTGAAATGCATATCGGTCTTGACAAAGTAAGTAATGCCGCCGAGATCGTCGATCAGCTTGATCATATTATCGGGATGAATAACAGCATAGTAATCTACCGGAATGCCGGTCAAGGCGGTAACCTTTTCGCAGAGGGCGACGATGCCTTGCTCGGAATAGCCATTCGAATCGATACCCTCATAGGCATACAGATCCTGCAGCCGGGCGGCCTGTCCCTGAATTGTGATGCGGGTGATGGGAGGAATTGCGGTAAAAATGCATTCACCGGTTTCCTTGTTTACGCGGACAAGAAGCAGTGTCTCGGTGTCAATATCGCGCGGCTCCAGCGGAAAACCCGTCGCCGTTTCGTTTTCATCGGTAACATCGTAATCGTTAAATACATTGGGCTGAAAATTGGTGCCGACCAACAGCGCCGTAAAGCTTTCGCCCTTGACCCAATCACCGATCGGTACATTCGTGTCATCGGGATCCTTGGTTTCGCCGTCGTCGGTATCCGAAGGGCCGTTGACGCTACCGCCTCCGTCGAGATGGAAGGCTGTCGTGACAAATTGCACCAAGCCGTAGGCGATCAAGCCGAAAATCATCAGCGACAGGAGGAAGGTGATAATGAAATTTCTGACAGCACTCACGCGCTTACGCTACCTTTCTTTTAAAATGCGGAAAGGCGAGTTTCCGCTCAATAACTTACCATGATACATTATACTATAAAACCGTAGACTTTTCAAGAGTAAATAGCGAAAAAATATACGACCTTCGCAAACTTTTCTTTCACCAACTCTTGTAACAAAAGGAAAACTGTGATATAATACTATAATAAATCCGCAAAAGAAGGTTTCCCCATGAAATATCTCGTATTGATTCCCGACGGCGCCGCCGATTATCCGCTTGACTGCTTTGATGGCAAAACCCCCTTTGAGGTTGCCGATAAGCCGACACTTGACCGCTTGGCCTCCGAGGCTCTGGTTGGTACGGTGTCCAATGTGCCGAATGACATGGTGCCGGAAAGCGATACCGCCAATTTGGCCATTCTGTCCTATGATCCCAAAGTCTACTCTAAGGGACGTTCGCCGCTGGAGGCAATGTCAATGGGCCTGACGATGCAGGAGGGCGATATTGCCTTCCGTTGCAATGTTGTGACGGTATCCGAGGACGGTGCGTGCTATGACGATAAGGTGATGCTGGATCATAGTGCTGATGAGATTACCACCGAGGAGGCCGCCGAGCTTGTCAATGCCTTGCAGGAGGCCTTCGGAACCGATGAGCGCACCTTTTATCCAGGCGTCAGCTACCGGCATTGCATGATCTGGCACAATCCGCCGGCTTATACCGATTTTGAGCGTCCGCACGACCATCTGGGACAGGGGGTGCGCGCGATTATGCCGCCCGAGCCGTACGCAAGCTTGGTGCGGCAGAGCTATGAGGTTTTGAATCATCATCCGATCAATGAGGCGCGCCGCGCCCGTGGACTGCGTCCCGCCAATTCGATTTGGCTTTGGAGCCCCGGCGCCAAGCCGGCACTCGCTTCCTTCCGTCAGAAATGGGGGCTGGATGCGGCGGTGATTTCGGCGGTGGATTTGATCAAGGGAATCGGCCTGTGTGCAGAGATGGAATCGATCGATGTCGCAGGCGCTACCGGAAACTATAAGACCAATTATGAGGGCAAGGCCGCAGCGGCAATCGACGCGTTCCATCGCGGAAAGGACTTGGTTTATGTCCACGTCGAAGCGCCCGACGAATGTGGCCATCGAGCTGAGACGGAAAACAAGGTATATGCTATCAGCGCGATCAGTGAACGGATTCTGCGTCCGATTGTCAAGGATCTGACGGCAAGCGGCGAGCCTTTTTCGGTCATGATTCTGCCGGATCATCCCACGCCGATCTGTCGCCGTACTCACACACTGGATCCGGTGCCGTTTCTGATCTGGCGCTCCGATCGCAAGCAAGCCGGCGTATCCTGCTTCTGTGAAAAAACGGCTGTCAACGGCCCGTATCTGCCGCACGGATATGAGTTGATGACTCATTTTTTGGGTAAGGAATAACGAAAGGATCTGTCATGGACGAACAAAAAGAAGAAATTGTATCCTCAGAAGAGGCCGAAAAGGCCGTGACCTCCGACTCCGAATCGGCCTCCGAGACACCCTCCAAGCCGAAAAAGCAGGGACTTTTGGCAGAGCTTTACGATTGGCTTGAAATTGTGGCGGTTTCGGTTGCCGCTGTCTTTTTCATCTTTTCCTTTGTGGCGCGTGTCGCAGTCGTTGACGGTAATTCGATGAATCAAACGCTGAAGCACGGTGAAAAGCTGATTGTTCAAGAGCTGTTTTATACCCCGAAGCAGGGGGACATTATCGTTTGCCAATCCGAGTTTTTTGGTTTTCAGCAGCCCTTAGTCAAGCGTATTATTGCAGTCGAGGGACAAACGATTACCATCGATACCGAAACCTGGACGGTTTGTGTCGACGGAGTGCCGCTCGACGAGGATTATGTGAATTATATCGAGGGCGTTCCGATGCTGGGATGGTCCTACGGAGAATCCTACACGGTTCCCGCGGGCATGGTTTTCGTTATGGGAGATAATCGTAACGACTCGTGGGATAGCCGCGATTCGCGCATTGGGCCGATCGATGAACGGTTCATTGTCGGCAAGGTGATTTTCCGATTCTTGCCTCTTGGCAGTTTCGGCGCAGTCAGTTAATGAGAATAACAGGCTTGGTCGAAATCCGTCCGAGCCTGTTTCTACCCTGAGCGCGGATACCGATATCCGCGCCGTACATTTTGATAGGAGACAGTTATGCCATCCGAACTTATTCAATGGTTCCCGGGTCATATGGCGAAAACGCGCCGTATGATGAAGGAAATGCTGCCGCAGGTAGATGCGGTTATCGAAATTCTCGATGCCAGAATTCCCATCAGCTCCAAGAACCCCGAGTTATATAAAATTGTTGGTAATAAGCCGGTGCTGACCTTGTTCAGCAAATCCTCGCTGGCCGATCCTCAAGCGACAGCACGCTGGAAGGCTTGGTACGAAAAGGAAGGGAAGCACTGCGTTTTTATCGACAGCGCCAGCGGAGCGGGAATTGCCTCGATCCCCGATGAGATCCGTAAGCTCCTTGCTTCCAAAATCGAGCGCTATGAGAGCAAGGGAATGACCGG
The DNA here is from genome assembly GCA_015064545.1 of Oscillospiraceae bacterium. Taxonomy (GTDB): domain Bacteria; phylum Bacillota; class Clostridia; order Oscillospirales; family CAG-272; genus Colimorpha_A. The sequence continues at coordinate 3,933 of SVSA01000109.1, forward strand.
ACGTCAGCTCCGCGTGATGATCGCGGGGATTCCCAATGTCGGTAAATCCTCGTTGATTAACCGCCTGGCAGGCGGTAAGCGTGCCAAGGTGGAGGATCGCCCCGGTGTTACGCGGGACAAGCAATGGATCACAACCCAATACGGACTGGAGCTTCTCGATACGCCGGGTGTGCTTTGGCCGAAGTTTGAGGATCAGACGGTTGGTGAAAACCTGGCGTATCGAGAAGCTCCAGTCC
>SVSA01000018.1 GCA_015064545.1 Oscillospiraceae bacterium
GCTCATACCTCGCCTATTCTTCGCGGCTACTCAAGTGGCGGATGGATTATGGAAGCTGGGGGCAATCGTTCGCAATCTATGCTTGAATGGTTGACAAATGACGATGAGGCTTCTGCTTTGCATTGCGATGCGCGTTACGAAACACTCGTTAGTCGATTGAAAGCAGTTGCAAAAAAGCCGTAAATTCTTTGCTATACAGAAAGCCACCACGAAAACCGTGGTGGCTAATTTCATTTTACCGCTAATTTTGCAGACGCTCCGGTCAGTCCTTCTCTTCTCTTTTGACGCCTACGCTTCGTTCGGCATCCTTCGCTCCGCAAGCCGCGCCACGACCGCCAGATAGGCAAACAGGCAAGCATGGCTGACAAGCAGGCCGCCAAGCAAGTCGGTCAACCAATGCACGCCTGACAGCGTTCGGCCAATCAAGGTCAACGCCATCACAAGAGCACATCCCACAATAGCAATCAGACGCCACGGCTTTGCGGTAATCCGTCTTTGACACTGTTCCATCGCCGTGCCGAACACGCAAAATACAATCAGCACGTGGGAGGAAGGAAACGAGGCCTCGGCCACACCGTCAAGCAAGACCGGACGGACATTCACCACAAAAATCTCAAAAACAATATAAATGATGGCCATCACCGCGTAGCAGCCGCCCAGCGCCAAGAGATCGGCATCAACCGCGGTCAAGCGCTTACGGCGGATCCATTGCCACAGTCCAACCGCGCCAAACACAGCGGCCACCGCAATTCCTGCCCAAATCGGCCATTCCGAAAGCGTATACCACCCTTGATGGAAGCCGATCCAAGCCCGAACGGTTTCGTTCACGGTCGACAATCCCACCGGCTCCTCGTTGGGCGCAATCGGTGCAACATCAAGCGTCATCAGGCACAGCAGCAGCACCGCAAACGCAGCTGCACAAACGAGGCTCAGAGCGCCATAGATTCGCCGTTTCGTTTTCATCATACGTTCTCCTCCTCATCGATCGTGCGCGATATCTCAGCTTGATACGGGGCTCGCCTAAGCATACCCGTCAGGATCATTCGACCTGCGATGGATCTGCCATCGCGCGCATTTCCTCTTCGACACGCGCCACACGCTCGCCCAGCGGCGGATGGCTGTATTCCATCACAACATTCAGACGCGAGGGGGCCAAATGCGCAAAATTATCCTTTGCCAGCTTCTTCAGCGCGCAAATCATCGCCCCGCCGTAGCCTTCTTGAACAGCCTGGCGGTCGGCACGATATTCGGCCGCACGGCTGTAAGCATTCATGACCATTCCGGTCAACGGCTGAACCAAACCGAGTCCAAGCCCGACGAGAATATAAGCAAATCCGTAATTAACCGTTTCAAAGCCAAAGGCCGTGTGGAGCATCGGCTCGCGTACGGCAAGCCATACGACAACCGCCATCAAAAGCAAATTCCCGACATTCAGAATCTGACGCTTCAGCACGTCTTTATGCAGACCGTGACCGAGCTCGTGGGCAAATACGGCGCAAATCTCGTCCACGCTCATGGCATTGACCAAATTGTCATACAGCACAATTGTCTTGAGCTTACCGAATCCCGTAAAATAGGCATTGAGCTTGGTCGTGCGGCGCGAGGCATCCATGACCTCAATCGCCTTGACGCGATAGCCATGCTTTGACAACAGTGCGAGCAAGCGCTCTTTTAATTCCCCATCCTCCAGCGGCGTGAAGGTATTACCAATCCGACTAAATATCGGATAAAGAAACGAAATAAGCAACGTGATCAGAAAAACAGCGGCGGCAAACAGAAGAATCATGCCATCGCCCATCGCACGGTGAAGAACTGCCATGAGAACAACAAGAACATAAGAGAGCAAAAAGCTTAACAGCAAGGAGCGAAGCGTATCAAGCACGAAGGTTTTCTTCGTCGAACGATTGAAGCCATACTTCTGCTCGATTACCATCGTCCCGATATAACGGAACACCGTATTCAAAACGGTACTGCAAACCGTTTCCAAAAGAACAACGGCCAAAAGCTGCATCATAACCGTGTCAGGAAAGAGCGAGGCAAAGGCAGCATAGACCTTTGTAGCAAGCAAAGCGACGGTCAACACAAACGAAAACACCGTAGAAACAATGTCCAGACGGCAATGCTCCGCGCTATACCGCTTCCAGGTCTGATAGGTCTCGGCATCATAGACATCGGCCACGCTTTCCGGTGTCGGATTATTCGCGGAACGATATTGAACGATGTTCAGCACCATCGTATATAAGCTGCCCAAAAAAGCAAGCAAAATGGCTCCCCATACAATCATTTCCGGTTTCCTCCCAAAAAAACAGTTTTATCGTACATGCGAAAGTAACAATATCGCATACCGCCTTTTATCATACCAAAAATTCCTTCATAATGCAAGGCTAAAGTCGCATATTTTCGATTTTCGCGGATAATTTTTGCAAACGGGCGAAAAAGGCTTGCCCTTGTCCTTCCCCTTATGCTATAATAAGAAGGCGTCGAAAGCACCGCCTTGGCTTTCCGATCCGTTTCTTATTGGCAATATCTGATGCTACGAAGGAGTTACGCATGTCATCCCTGAAAACGTTGCTTTCCGATTTATATCAAACCTCCGATCCCGAGGAAAAGCGTCGGCAATTAAACGATCTGTGTCACCTTGTTCAAATGCTCGCGAAAAGGCGCAAGCTGACTGCCGAGGATCGGAGTCTTCTGATTCCGTATCTTCACAGCGAGGTGGAAGCGCTGATTTATGCCCTTCCCCGTGCCGCCACCTATAAGGACAAGGATCGTCTTTTTGAAGCGATCGAGCATCTTTTCGGCATTGTTATGACTCTGTATGATTCGGCCGAGGATGTTCCCGAGGACAAGCGCGAACGGCTGATAGCGCTGGCGCGCTTACCGGAGGCCGAACGTTTTTTGGAAAACGCCATCGATTCGCTGTTTGAGCAAGACACCATCGCCCTTCACGAAACCGAGCATCTTCTGGATTTGGCCAACGGTATCACCGACGAATATCACCGCGGCCAACTGTTGGCCGGTCTGGAGCACTACCGTCAGCAGCTCTACAAACTGTCGGAGGAGGCCTCCTCCTGCCTTGGCGCTTATCTCGACAGCGAGCTGCAACGGCTTCTTGCGATCAAGGAGCCCGATGATGAGGTCTATGCCTCGCTTGAGCTGCTTGCCGATCTCTACCGTTACTTCGCCACCGATGAGATGTTGTCTCATTTGCCTGCGGTATTTGCCTGTTGTCGTTCTCGTGTTTCCTTTTTTGCAGCCGAAACCATGCTGATACATGAGCGTGAGATACCCGATGAAACGATTGATCTTTTAGCAAACGATCCGGTTTTTTCCGAAATGACCTATCGCTTACTGCAGCATCACGGACTGGAAAACCGTTTTCCGCCCGCCCTTGCCACGCCCGAGAAGCTGTCCATGAGCGATCTCACTCATTGGTTAACCTATCCCACCGAGCTCGGAAAGGCTCCGGATGCGATTGAATATCTGGGAAAAGTCTCATTTCTCTTTCGAAAGAAGGAATATTACGTTTTCAAATTCCGTTCCGACAGCCAAAATTTGGATGACGAGCACCGCAATGTGTGGCTTGTCGGATGGTCGAACCGCGAAAGAGGCACCTTCAGTCACTTTGAACGCCTGGATCGTTTCGAAAAGGATACGGTTGCCAAAACGCTGAAAAGCATAAAAAAGCATATGCGAAAACCGTGAATCACGAAGAAAAAAACCGCCCGAAGCCAATAGCTTCGGACGGTTTTTGCTATGTCAGTCTACCCAGACCAGGAAACCGATGATACGGAAATCGGACGGGCGCGAGCCGGCACGGAATCGAATACGCAGCGTATGCTCTGCCGCTTCGCCTTCGTTATCGAAAAGCAGAGTCAAAGGACGGTTTCCGTCACTGGAAACACTCTTCCAGGAGGGCTTATCCAACGAATACTGCAGCTCCTGTACACCCGAACCGGCAAAGAAAATCGATACACCCTTTCCGGTAAAGGTAAAGGAGAGCTCCTTCGTAGCAGCATCCACGGTAAAGTAACCGTTATACTTCACGATCGAACCGCTCGACATACCGAGCCCGCGCTTATAGGACCATTCACCCGTTACGGCATTCTTCATTTCCTCGCCGCAAATCATGACATAGTTCTTCATCACGGTAGTCAACGTGGTTTCGGGCAGAACCTTATCGGTTGCCTGCTCACCCTGATAAGCGGCAACCTCGTGGATCAGGAATTCCTTGATCACCTCAAAATAACGGGCATAACCGGCATCGATTGGATGAACACCATCCTGGAAATAGGTCTTCCATTCAGCCGAAGAGGCAGAGCTCTTGTCGGTAATGGTATCGGTCAAGGCACGGCCGAGGGCGATCGAATTGAGACCGTAATACTCGGCAACCTCATTCTGAGGCTTGGAGCCGGCATGCAACACGGTTTGACTACCGGCTGTAGTCACGTTCTCGGTAAAGAGATACACAATATCGATCTTGGGATTCATCTCATAAAGACGGCGGATCATCGTTTCGTTCTGAATGCGAATCTCCTCATGACCGTCCTTGAGATAATAGTCGTTAATCGCATATTCAATAAAAATCAAATCGGGGCAATACGGTACGACATCGGTTTCCAAGCGGTAAAGACCGAGCTTGCTGCCGGTACCGCTGATCGCGGCGCTCAGATTGGTAATCTCGGCGTCAGGGAACGATGTCTTCAGCCAGTCTCCAAACAAACCGCGCCAGGACGTCTTTTCGCTGTCCGAAGCGCCGGCACCATGGGTAACCGAGCCGCCGTAATACATAACGGTCAGCTTCTTCTCGTTGATCAGCTTACTGATTGTATTGCTCAAGCTACCGCGATAGAAAATATAATCGCCGTATTTGTCCTCAAATGTACCTACCATAGTTTCGGTTCCTGCCTTTATGCTTTCTTCGGTAACAGCCTCGGTTTCGCTCTCATGCTCGCTCTCGGTTCCTTCGGTGGATGTGTCAAGCGTTACGGAATCGGTTGAATCTCCACTTGTTTCATTGGAGGTGCCGCAGCCCTGAAGCGCACCGGCAAGAAGCATCGCGGCAAGGATCCACGCCAAAAGACGTTTTTTCATCGTTCTATTGCTCCTTTATTCTTGGATATTACCAGCCCATGATCTCTTTGATCTTGGGAATCAAATGCTCTTCGGCATCGTATTTCTGCTTTTTAATGGTGGGATGGTTACCGACACCGAAGCCGAATTCGCGGATATTGTTTTTCGGAAACCGCAAATAGTAAATATCGGTCATACCCTCCTCGGTCACCTGCTTGACAACCGCCTCGAGACCAAGATCGGCATCATCGATCACGGAGCCGTAGCAGCAAAGGATCGGTGTATCGGGGTTTTTCACACGGACCGCCTTCAAAAACTGTACGTAGGTCTCCATCCAGCGAGCTTTTCCCTCGGCCGAGGCTGTCGCCTGCTTGCGATCGTTGGTACCGATATTGATCACAATGATATCGGCATCGAATGAATCAAAATTCCATGCGGTTCTCTTGCTGTCATCATAGTAATTGGCATAGGGATAGATCATCGGCAGAGAAACGCCGCCGTCCTCGGGCGCCTTTTGGGAGCTGTTCCACACAAGGCCAAGCCCACAGCGCGACACCAGCTGACAATCGGCGCCAAAATAATCGGCCGTTACCTTAGCATAGGAATAATGCGCATCCTGATATTGGGAAATATAGCTACCCTCGCCCGACGTAGCCAAAACGCCGTCGCCCGACGTAATGGAATCGCCTAAAAACTCAATCTTTCTCTCCTTAGCCGCCGGCTTTTCCAGCAGCGTTGCCGCCTCGCTTCCTTGAATGCGAAGCTCCTTGATGCCGGCGCTGGAATACGAGATATCGGTTCGTTTGGATACGGTCACGGTATGCTCGCCCTCGGGAAGGTTTTCGGCCAGCACATACCAGGCAGAGGTTTCGTTGAGCGTGATCTGCTTGGCCGGAGCTGTCATATCATCAACATAGACATACAGGATAGCATTCTTATCGGTTGTACCGTTCCCCAAGCCGGAAACCAGATTGGCCTCGGCGCCGGTACCGTAAAAACGGAAGCTGAAGCCACTCAGTGAATAATTAAAATACTCTGCCCGTGCTCTGTCGCTGAAAAAGGTTCTGCCATTCCGCTTGACAAAGATATCAAAATTCGTGGTACCGGCAAAAACACCGGTGCACTTCGGCAATACCGCTTCGGTTTCTTTCTCGGTCGTCATCGATGTGCCCTCCTTGATTTCGGTTTCACTGTTTTTATCGGAAGACTGCTCCGTCCCACTCGATTGCCCACTACACCCAATGACAGTAAGCAGTGTCAGACATAACAAAAGCAAGGCAAGAACGCGTTTTCCACCATGAATACTACGCATCAATTTTCTCCTCTTTTCGTATGTTTTTATACAAAAGAGTATAACACAATATCCCATCGCTGTCAAGCACAAATTCGTGATTGTCGACAATTTTTTGGTTTTGTGTACATATAAGGGAGTAACTGTTACCTTTTCCTTCTGTCTTCGGTTAGCGGCTTCGGCTGTCTGCCGCAATCGGATCGATTTCTGCGAAAGCTCTGTCAAAACAAACATCCGCATAGATCGGGCAATGATCCGAGGCATTCAGAAGGCAGGGGTCGATCAGCGTATTATAATACAAAAACAAAGCATCTTTGGTCGCAAAAATATGGTCAATGCTCTCGGTGGCTGCGGCATCTACTGCGACGCCCAGATCATGATAGGTCGTGCCGCTTCGTTTGATGGTTTTGGCCGTATATTTGGCTTCGATGAGCGCCGCCTGATCGACAAAGGACTTGTACTGCTCCTCATGCTCATACGTATTGTAATCGCCCGTGGCGATCACCGGACATTGAAACCGTTTTTGTAACGACCGAATCAGCTGAGCCATCTCGATCGATTGCTCCGTTCGATAGGCGGGATTCTTCGTCAGGTCCCAATGGGTATTGATCACAAGAAAGCGGTTGCCACTGTCTTTGGTTTCAAAAACACCCCACGAGGCAAGCCGGAGCTGTGTGCTGTTCCCTGTCGCAAAAATTTGCGTTCCGTGATCCTGTAACGTCACCTTTTTTGTGTTATACGCAAGAGGGCTGAAGTTTGTTTGGTTCTTTTCATTCTCAGCATCGACAAATTGATAGTCATCTCCGAAAAGAACCTGAAACTCGGCATGATAGGCATCCGATATTTCCTGAAGGCCGACCACGTCGGGCGCATAGTAGCGGATTGCCGCAGCCGCCGTTCGGGCGCGCTCTTGATAGTTTTTTGCCAAATCGTCCCACAATTCGCAAAGGACATTAAAGGACATCACGCGCACATCGCTGCCCTGTGCCATCGCGGCATCGTCCTCAAACACATATACCAGTTCTTTCATCTGAAGGTCTCCAAAAAGATTAAATGCGGAAGAATATGCTGTATTGACGTATTTCTCGCAAAAGGCCTCGACAGCACGATCGATCTGTTGATTACTTTCGGCCGCAATGAAAAGCTTTTTCTCTTTGGTAATCAAATGATATTCCAAATCATTCCGCTTGTGGTTTGCGATCTCGCCGGCAATATCCCTTGCCACATCGCCCACAACAATTTCAAACTCGGTTTCGGCCTCACTTTCATCGACAACCGTCATCGGAATCCGAAACGTGCGCTGAATCGCTTGCTGCAACTTGCTTGCAGCCGCACGGGTTTCGGTGTTGCACACGATTTGATAGCGGCTCAGCGGATTCTCCTCGGTGAAGAATGGGGACCTATCGCTTTTCGCATAATAATTCTGTGTAAAAATCAGTCGTGAACGCCCCGTTTCGTCGACTTCAATTTTCAGAAGCTCTTGATATAAGACTTCAACCGCGGCCTTCAGCGTTTCCTTCGTATGAGCGGCAACCACAATTTTTTGACCCTTGGCAACCACCGCGTAATCCCCGTACGACAGCTCCGCCATCACCGCCTTTGTTTCCGCACGGCCGGTATTTCCGATCAGTATTTCTTTTTGTTCGGAAGGATTCGTTCCCGGACTTACGGCGTCACTCCGATAAGACAAGGACAAGCCTTCCGCGCCGTTGTCGGCAGGAAAACCGCGAAGATATGCCACACAATCTGACACAAACGACGGTGCTTTTTGCGGATGGACCAGCGTATAATACGCCCCGTCGGAATCCGAAAGCACGATCGGCTCCTTCAGATACTCGCCCTCAATCGGCATCGATTCGTTAAGAACAGTTTCGCCTCCGGGAACCGTGGTGTCCTCCTGACAAGAACTCAAAAGCAATACAAAGGCTAAACTCAATAGCAAAAGCACGCGGACATACCGAAAAACGTGTTGATTAACGCTCATGTTTCTCCCTCACTTTTGGAACTGATAAAACCTGTTTTTCACAGTTTAGCATAAGCCCCCGTCTTTGTCAAGCAATCCAAGCGCTTTCTCGTCACGTTATCCGACGGATTTCGCCCTTGGGGTATGCGAGGTACTATTGCATCAAACAAGGAAATCGCACCGAAGCTCACCAAAACGCAATCGGCAGGGGAACGACGTAACAAAGGGCTTATGAACTTAACACTCGTTCATAAGCCCTTGCCAAAGCTTTATCCGTGTTCTTCGGGTTTCGTTTCAGAATCCTCATTTCGTAGAGGAAACGAAATTTCCCTCCTCATCGTAGAGAATCACGTAGTCCCGCTGATGCGTACCGTCGGCCGTCGGTTCGGTCAAGACAGGATTATCTGTTTAACGGCGTTTGTCTTCGCATCATAGATTGTAAAGGATTCCAGCTTTTCAGCATCGTAATTATAATTCAAAAAGATCATAAGATCATTCGCGGTTTCAAAGCCGGTGTTTTCGTAATCCTCTCTCACGACCTTTGCCGTTTTTGTTGCCAGATCGTGCTCAAGAAGCCCCGCCCTCTGGCCGAACATCAAGCCGCCCATATAATACGCCTTGTTTCCGATGATATGGAGGCGATCGGTGTTCTGCATGGCGGAGCCGTTTCCGTATTCGGTGTAGCTTCCGCCTCCCGATGCAACAGAGGCCAGAACGTACCCGTCCTCATAGGGATCGTACACGAAGAAATATACCCTACTGCTTGCTTGTGACAGCAGATAAGTATCCTTACCGCGCAAAAGAACGCTACTCTTGGTGCTTCCGTGCTTGATCCTGACGATCTCGGTTTGATCATCGTCGCGCTCACGATGCGTGAAGTAGAGGTACGTGGCATCGGCAACCAGATCGGAGACGGCACCGTCATAAAGCTGCTTGGGTGTTCCGCCATTGACCGATACGCTGTAAAGCGGAAAGACCTCCTTGGCATAATTCGTATACGTTTCGTCGATCGGATAGGTCGTATAATACACGGTATCCTTGGCCACCAGCATTTCTCCGACCGGAACCGAGCTAACAAGCTTTTCAAAGCCCGAGCCATCGGTTCTCACCTTCGCGATATAGGACTTTGAAACGGTAGCCCCACGGCAGTAAAAGTAAATCCAATCGCCTACGACATTGATATCAAACACCGTCCCCGCCGTTACCCGATATACCGTCTGTTTTTCCGTATAGTCGGTCTTCATTTTACAGATCCGATTTCTATCATCCGTAAAATAGAGGTAGGTATCCTGTCTTGTAATCTGAGACAGGGCGTGATTGCTGCCCACGGTATTGGCCTGTCCCGTCGCATAATCGGGAACGAAAGCGTTGGGATCGCTCTTCTTACACATACGGCAAACACCGTTGACGTAGTCATGGGCAATGACGGCAACGTGCTCGGTCTCTCGAACTCCGCAGGAGCAGGTGCGTTCTCTTATCCCGTTTGCTTCACAGGTAGCCTCGCTTACCGTCGTCCATGCGCCATACGCATGGACGTGTGTGTTCTCTGTACCGCCCTCGGTCACCGGACCGTTTCCGCTCTCCGTCCCGTTCGCTTTCTCTTCGGTATCCCAACAGGCGGGAAGCAGGAGAAGAAGCATCAAAATAACGCCCATCATCATTATTATTACAAGTTTGTTCATGAAATTATAGCCTTTCTTTTTCGGAAGCGTTACCGATACCGCTAACGCTCGTAAGTAATATCACATTCGATCCCGCTGACGTCCGGGCTTTCGGGAGCGACCGTAAGCGTTTTACTTCGCACGATAAAGCGCTCGACAGCGTGGAACGGATTGCCGAAGTAGTTGTCCTCTGCCATGCCTCCCGTAAACGCGTTCTTGGCCAGGGAGGTAACATTCGGACCAATGATGACGGTGCGGATCTCCTCAACGTAAAGACTGTTGCGCCAGGGATGGGAAGCACCGTAGAGGATGGGGGCAGGCATTGCCCCATTACCGTATATTACGAGCGTTCGCTCCTGCGCATTGATCCCATCGTCGCCTCCCGTAATATAATATTTCATGCCCGACGCTTCACCCCGAAGTGAACCGTCGGCAAAGCCGTACTCACAGACCTCAAGCGTGCAGAACGAACAAATATATCCGCGGTTCTCATTCTTTTGAAAATTGTGATTCTCGGTTGCCGCTATGACGTTGGTACGATAACGGCAACCGCAAGAGCAAGTCCAAAGGGTGTACCCCTCCTTATCACAGGTCGGCATGACGTAGCTTTTGACACAGGAATGCTTCTTCTTCGGCAAAATCTCCTGCCGAAGAAGCACCGTCTGACAGACCGAGCAGTGCTTGCCCTCGCTCAGTCCTTCCTCCGAGCAGGTTGCCTCACGCGCACTGTCGATGACGACCGTATGCGGCGGCCCCTCTACCGTTTTGATGGCAATGTCACGGCAGATCGCGCAGCTTTGAACCATACGCCCCAGCTGCCCGCAGTCTGCCGCACCCTCAAGGGACACCACCACCCAACGATGCCCGCACTCGGTTACCGCGAAAAATGATACTAAAGCACTGCACGGGATACACACAAGACACAGAAGGAGAAGCACTTTTGGGATAGCACCTTGCCGAAAAGGCTTGATTCTTGAGGAAAAAAGGTACAAAAGCGACGGAATAAACAGAATCAGCGTCAACGCAAGAAAAAGCGGATCGACGATCGGATGCTCGTATCGGAAAAACCCGACCGCAATCAGGCTCACACCGATCACCAGGGGTAGCCAAACGCCTGCGAACAAGGTGCCGCCCTTCAGCACTACGAGTACTCGGCGCCTGGGATTCTTCCCGACCGTTTCCTCGGTGGGCGCAAGTTCCTCTGGCCTTGACAGTTCTTCGGCCAGCTCGGAAACGGTGTAAACCATCTCCTCCCTCAGAAGCGAAAATGCCGCTATCTTTTTTTGATTCTTCCCAAGCTCATCGCCAATCCGATCCCTAACCGCGCGGATAATCACCGGGCTGTTTTCGGGATGGGAAAGAAGCTCGCGGATTTCTTCGATTGAAAAATCAAAGCTTCGGAGCACGGCAATATCGCACAGCGCGACAATATCGTCCTCAGAAAAATCATACTGCCTTCGTCCGAGATAGTTTTCGGTAAACGAGGGATGGATCAGCTCTTCCTCGATATAATAGCGTATTGTCCTGTCGGTGAGTCCGGTTTTTTCACAAACCGTCCTGATTTTCATCCAAGCACCTCCTTTTTCCGGTATGATACCTTTTTACGCAGGGTAAAAGTCAAGCGTTTTCGGAATTATTTTTTTACCTAAGTCATTATACCATCGTTTCAGAGTCCTCATTTCGTAGAGGAAACAAAATATCCCTCCTCATCGTAGAGAATCACGTAGTCCCGCTGATGCGTACCGTCGGCCGCATAAAGCGAGCCATCGGTTTTGAGCCGATGTCCTTTTTCGTCGTACGTGTGCTCCATAACCTCGCGACCAAGATACACACCGTTTTCATCGTAGGTCTTGATATCCTCATAGTAGGTTTGAGGCATGATAGTAACACCGTCCACGATGGATTTACCAGAGCGGCGCTTTTCATGGATTTCGGAGCGAAGAACACCGCCCACATAAACCTGCTGATCCATCGTCCTTTCGCCGCCGGTTTGACTGTCGAAAGCATAGACGTTTTTTTCCGCCTTATCATACCAAAGAAGATTATAGTTTTCATAATAGGTCGCCTGCTCGGTGTAGCGCGACCACATACCGTGCGCCTCCTCGGCATAGAAATAGTCGGTCACACTTTCGGCGGCAATCTCACCGTCCAGCCAGCACTTATACTCGGAATGAAGCGGAACGTCACGGCGCTTATAGGTCGTGTTATCGTAGAACTTATGGCGGATTCCGTCCTCGTCAACATATTCGCATTCAAACAGAATTCCGCAAACTTCGCCCTCACGACTGTATTCGGTCGTTTCCGAGGTCGCACCACCATGATATTCGACATTGTGTTCCTGCGTTTCAACACTTTTCCAAAAATATCCGTCCTCGTGATAGATCGAATAGGTACCTTCTCGGTTTTCCAGCGTACCATCCGCGTTGTATATTTCCCGTACGGTTTCCACATTACGGCGCAGGTCATCATAGGCAGTCGTATAGCTTTGCTTTTGCTTTATGCTACCGTCGGCACTATACTGCTCCGACTGTCCGGTAATCGGATCCCCGAAAGCATCGTATTCGGTTCTCCAATGAAACAGTTTGATCTTCGCTCCCTCAGGCGCTTGATATTGGTAACGCGTTTGCTCCGAGGAGACTACCCTGCTATCGCTATAGTAGGAGATTATCTCAACATTTCGCTTGTCGTTTGCATCTTGCGTATTTGTCGTCTCGGTTTTAAGGGCGCCGTCGTCCCCATATTCGTAGGTAATATCCTTAAGAATCTGAATGTCCGGATTTCCTTCGGCCACACGGAGCTCCACCGTAGCGCGCCGTCCGTTTTCATCATAGGTCAACGTGGTATAAGCCTTATTTTTCCACAGATTGATCGGGCTATAGCCCTCGGAACCGATCAGCCGTCCCGTCTCATCGTATTGCCAGACAAAACGGTCCAGATCAATGGTCGCCTCGTATAAAGAGGAAGGGCGTCCCGCGGCATTGAGCTTCAGACGAAGCGTGTACGAGCGGTTGCCGCTTGTCACGGTTGTCTGACATTCCCCATCCTCATAGGTAGCCGTATATGTTCCCGCCTGAAACAAGCGGCCTTGCTCATCATACCGATAGGTCTCGGTAGTTTTCTTGAAGGGATCCTCGCCTCGGATTACCTGTTTTTCATACAGTTTTCCCTGCTCATTATACAAAAACACGAGCTCATAACAAGTACCGCGATCGTAACCCTTGACACGGGCCGTCGTTCCGTTTTCTTCCCAAACGACCGGTAACGGCGCGGCATTCAGATAATAGGCACTCAAGCGACCGTTTTCATCGTAAACATACCCATTTTCAGCCGGCGAAAAATCGGGATAATTGAAATCCGGCGTATACTCTCCTAGGAGCTGACCCTCGGCATTATAGGTGAGCCGATACAGATTCACGCCAAGCACGGCATAGCGCTCGCTTGCCACCTGATTGAAAGGGTTATCCTCCGAAACACGGTCGGTTTCGGTAGAGCCATCCCACTCCCCAGCATTCTCCTCGCTGCAAGCAAACAGCGATAGGGCAAGAACAGCGGTAAGAAGCCACAAAAGCCATCGACATCGTTTGTTGATTCGTGTCATAGCGACCCCCACTTTCATCCAGTAAAAAACTTGTTTACAGTATACCATGACCACCTCTTATTGTCAAGTAACCGCAAGCGCGTTGAACGACGAACTTCTGCGTTGACTTTTACCGCCGGATATGCTATACTGAACACATCGAACCTACGGGTTTGTCAAGGAGGACACGATGAAACTCATATCCTGGAATGTAAACGGTTTTCGCGCCTGCCTGACCAAGGGCTTTGGCGATTTTTTTGCCGAAGCCGATGCCGATATTGTCTGTCTGCAGGAAACCAAAATGCAGCCGGAACAAGCCGATTTTGCCCCGGAAGGCTATCATAGCTATTGGTACAGCGCCGAAAAGAAGGGCTATTCCGGCACCGCCGTCTTTACCAAGCAAGAGCCGCTTTCGGTATCCTACGGTCTGGGTATCCCCGTACACGATACCGAGGGGCGTGCCATCACGCTCGAATTTGACACCTTCTATCTTCTCTGTGTCTATACCCCGAATGCACAGCGTGAGCTGGCGCGGCTCGACTATCGAATGCAATGGGAGGATGCTCTGCGCGCCTATATCACAGCACTCGACCAAAAAAAGCCGGTCATTTACTGCGGCGATCTGAATGTCGCCCATCAAGAAATCGACCTGAAGCATCCCAAGAGCAACCGTCACAGCGCCGGCTTCTCGGACGAAGAGCGCGGAAAATTTTCGGAGCTGTTGAAGGCAGGCTTTACCGATACCTTCCGTGCACTGTACCCCGATAAGATTGAGTATTCCTGGTGGAGCTACATGATGAAGGCCAGAGAAAAGAACGTCGGTTGGCGTATTGACTACTTTATCGTTTCGGATCGTCTTTTCCCGATGGTTAAGGATAGCGTTATCCTCGGAAACGTGATGGGAAGCGATCATTGCCCCGTCGGTCTTCAGATCAACCTGTAAGCTCTCTGCCGATTTGGATTTGTAGGGGCGTTCATCGAACGCCTGCGGGCGACCATTGGTCCCCTACAAAAGGAAGGACCGTTTTATGAAAACGAAGGGGCGGAAGCAAGCCCACCCTACGCTATGAAATTACCCTCTCCGTCGGCTTCGCCGCCACCGCTCCCAAGAGGAGAGGCATTTTCGTTATTCCCACGATAACCAAACTCGGCAGAGGAACCGTCCTCTGCCGAGTTTTTGTACCTGTCATTTCTCTGCTAAGAATGCAGAGAGAAATTATCGACTCTCTTTTCCTTTAACAAGGTATCAAGAAGCGCCTGACACCCCTCATAAATATCCCGAAAGGCAACATCAAAGCGTCCCGAATACCAGGGATCGGCCACCTCACCGCCGCGAGCGGTAAAATCGAGAAGCAGATGCAGCTTCCCCGACGGATCTGAGCCGAATAAACGGTGCATCTGGCGGAAATTGGCATGATCCATACCAATCAGCAAATCATATCGCTCATAGTCCCCTTTGGTCAATCGAACCGCCCGTCTTTCCTCATAGGGTATCCCCTGCTGCCGCAGCATGGCCTTCGCCGGCGGATACATCGGACTACCAACACCATTCCAGATCTCCTCGTCGCTTGTCGCCGCCGAGGCCACCGCAAACCGCGAGGCACAGCCGCGCTCTAAGATTAATTTCTTAAATATAAACTCCGCCATCGGACTGCGGCAAATATTGCCGTGGCAGATAAAGAGGATCCTTTTCATTCTACCCCCGCTCACAAGCCGCTTGGGCTCTCGGCCTTATCCAAAATCTCTTTGGCAGATTGAATCTGCTTGTGGAGCTCCCAAATCTCTTTTCTCGAAGAGACACCCAACTTTCCATAGATATTCCTGTTATGATATTTCAGAGTGTTCTCCTTGATATTCAATTTTTCCAGAATTTCCTTCGTCGTCAATCTGGCAAGATAAGCCTCAAAAATCAGCCGCTCTGTCGGCGTGAGGGTAGCAATCCCCGTCATAAAAGCCTCCAGTTGGGCAGGATCAACCGCATTGGCCGCCGATATCGGCTCTATCCGGTCCTCTGTTCCCACCGAATCTCCGGACGGATATGTTGGCGCGGTTTCCACCTGTTTGACAAGCCGACGAAGCTGTTGCGTCTCCTTCATCATCCGATACGCACCCAACAGAAACAATTCGCTGATAATATAGGAAACAGAAAGAACTTCAAAGCCAACCGACACAAACTGTTCAATGAGCCAAACACCGATATTCACAAAAACAGCACCGGCAAGCATGACGGCATGCGCCGTGGTATCGACTCGTTTTTTGACAGAGGCGCGGATAATCACCGCTACCATGCCAACAAAATAGCCGAGCAAATAGACCAAATACAGCGGATGCAAGGGGCCATAGGTTTTTACCAGCGTGGAGACACCCCCAACCACCTCAAAGCTCACCTTTTGATAATAAATCGGCAAAATACCGGGGCTGGCAGCTATCAAAAAAATGACAACCGCAAGGCCAAGCAGCAGCGAGGGCAACCACTTTTTATATGGCGTATTGGTAACATTCAGAAGAATCATAAGCATGGAAAGCGGCAAAAAAACCGAACCCAAATAGGCAATCCGATTCGCCATCAACGCCATCTCCAAGCAAGAAGAAACCGCCAAACAGGTATAGCCAAGGTTAACAACCGATACCGCAGAAAACAGTACCATAAACCACGCCCTTTTTTGGCGCACCAAAAGAAAGCATCCGATCAGCAGTAGCAAGGAAACGATGGTGGCAACACCGTAAATAATGGCCAGGTTTGTACTTTTTTCCACCGTATCGGTACAGCCCGAGAAGCTCATGATCGGTAATAAAACAAGTAAGACACATACAATGAGGTTCTTCATATATATTCTCCGATCTGTCTTGCGTTGAAGGCAGGATCATCATAACCGACTAAAAATGCGATTTTTTATGACAAAATCCTCATCCCACACTTTTCGGGTGGGGACAAGACGGTCAAAATCGTGTATACTGATACTGTAGACGAGACAGAGAAAGCGTCCCGGTCAATCTTATTATACCATAGATCTTAAGTCTCTGTCAAGTCTGCCATATCGGCCTTCGCCAATCCAACGCAAAAGGAGATTATGATGAGGATAATCATGGAGAGAAAAAAGAATCGCTCGTCGCTCGGCCACATCGGATGCAATGGCAAGCATCATATTGCAGCGGCCTGGATCCTCGTGTTGATGATCGGTATCCTGCTTACCGGCTGTGTTTTCACCAATGCTCCCCCCGCCGCTACCAATCCCACGCAGACCTCCGACACACCTTCTGAATCCACTACGATCGAAACATCCAAGACAGACGATACGAATTCCGAGCCTATCGGCACCGATTCTACCGTACAGGAAGGTACTACGCCGGAGGACACCGAGCCGGAGGACACCGAGCCCGAGCGCACAGAGATGACAGATACGACCCCCGAAACCACGGAGCCTATTGTTACAAATCCCATCCAAACGACTCCCCCTACCACCGATCCCGAGGATACTGTTCCTGTAACGACAGAGCCCGAGGATACCACGCCCGTTACCACCGAGCCTGCCGACACCGATCCGATTCCGGATCAAGAAATCCGCGTAGAAAGCATCTCGCTTTCCGCGCCCAAGACAACCATTGTCGTTAGGGAGCAGGTGAAGATCACCGCCGCTATTCTTCCCGAAAACGCCGATGTCCTGACCGTTATGTACCGATCTACCGGCGGACAGGTCTTGGACAACGGTGTATTCTCTGCCGATCAGCCGGGCGTATATGTGATTACCGCAGAGGCCATGGACGATTCCGGCGTATCCGCCACCATTACCATTGTTGTTGAGGCGGCTCCCGTTACCGGCATCACCATTACAGGTACGAACACCGTCACCGTCGGCAAAACCCTGCAGCTCAAAGCTACGGTATCGCCCGAATATGCAACCAATCCCGACGTCACCTGGTCCATCATCGCCGGCAATAATGTTGCCACCATCGATCAAAACGGCCTCCTGAACGCACTGGTGCCCGGTAAGGCAACCGTACAGGCTACGGCTAAGGACGGTTCGGGCGTCAAGGCCACGTACACCGTCGAAGTTACACCGGTGCTTGTTTCCTCGATTACGATTTCGGGCGAAACCAAGGTTACCATAGGTAACACGCTGCAGCTGAAGGCAACGGTAAAACCCACGAATGCGACCAACGCCGCTGTAACCTGGAGCATTACCTCCGGCGGCAGCTATGCCACCATCAACCAAAACGGTCTTCTGACGGCGGTTGCACCCGGCAAGGTTACAGTATAGGTCATAGCCAAGGACGGTTCGGGTGTCAAGGCCACCTGCAAGGTGGAGGTACAGCCGATTCTCGTCAGCAAAATCACCATCAGCGGTTCAACTGCCGTAAAGACAGGCAAGACTATTTCGCTTTCGGTTACCGTCAAGCCGGACAATGCCGCCAACAAGGCCGTTACCTGGAGCATTGCCTCGGGCAGCAGCTATGCGCGGATTTCCCAGGACGGCGTGCTGACCGGTGTAGCACCCGGCAAAGTTACGGTTAAGGCTTCGGCCAAGGACGGCTCGGGTATCAGTGCCACCTTTACGGTAACGGTCGAGCAGGCCGCCTTGTGGGACGGCAGCGGAACCGAAAAAGATCCCTTCTTAATCACCTGTTTGGAAGATCTGATGAATCTGAAAAACGTCCTGAACAAGTCCGGGTATTACTTCAAGCAGGTTGCCGATATCGATTGCTCTTCTGTGGAAGAATGGATCGTGATCGGCACCGAGAGTAAGCCGTTCAAACACAATTACGACGGCGGTGGATATACTATCTCCAATCTTTGCTTTGACGGAGAGGCAACAGCCTTGTTCTCTTGGGTGAAGGACTCCCACTTTAAGAATATGAACATCGTGAACGCCCACTCCGGCGATAATCATACTACACGAGAAGGCTACACCGGAAAATATGCAGGTACCGGCGGCCGTACTGCTGCTATTGTTGGCTACGGTGTCGGCTGCTCCTTTGAAAACTGTACCGCAACGGTGGATTTCCAAAGTTCCAACAGTACTACAGGCGGCTTGATTGGTTTCGTTGTATTGAAAAATGAAGAATACGTACTGATGGATAACTGCCATGTCAGCGGCACCATCACCAGCAATGGCTACACCGGTGGTTTGATTGCGCAAATCTGGCATTATATGGCCGATGACGAGTATTCGCCGTCTGCTACGATTACCGTTCGGAATTGCTCTGCGGATGTGGAGATCATTGTCTTCACAGGCAGCTCTGAATCTTGTATTGGAGGTTTGATCGGCAAGTCCTTTGGCGTCAAGGTCGAGAATTGTCACGCCAAGGGTTCCATCAACGTGATCGATGGCGACATTGGCGGCCTCATCGGCGATGCCGGCAACTATACGGATGTTGCCCGCTGTTCTGCGGATGTGGATATTTATGCATCTTCTGAAGACCACTATGGCGGTGTCAGCGCAGGCGGTCTGATCGGTCACATTTATTCCCGCAGTGACGTGTACGACTGCTATGCTACCGGTAACATTACTGCGCCTTATGTTGAGTGGAGTCCCTGTCAGGATAACACCCCGTATAACGGTGGTCCTTGGCGTAGATACTATAATCCCTGCGGATCTTTGATCGGTACGCTTGAGGTGTTCAGAGCCTATAGCGAAGACCAGAAAATCACCGTATACAATTGCTACGCTACGGGCACGGTGGATGTCCCCAACATTTGCGAAGATAATCGGGTATACTGCCACGGTGCGCTGATCGGCCTTGTGCTTGACTGCTACACCTACTCCAACATAACTGACAAGAACAAGAAGGACCAAAGCAGCTGGGATGGCTTCTCCGAAAATTATATCGGTCATTTTGGAAACAACTATAATATTGAAAATCTGCGCACCTACTATTCTCCGCTGAATGATTATAAGGGAAGTGGTCTTTATGGTCTGCAGAACCCCAAGTACACCGCAATGCCCACGCACGAGTACGTTGAGATCATCACAGAAACTCAGCTTACCGATCACGCCACATTCGTGGGCTGGGATTTCGAAAATGTATGGATCATGACCGAATCCGGTCCTAAACTTCGGTAATCCTTATGAACAAGGTGCTGTTCCCACAGGTTTCACCCCGTTGGAACAGCACCTTTCTTTGGAATTAAATAAGAAGGCTCGGCAGAGGAACAATCCTCTGCCGAGCTTTTTGCATAATACAATAGATTATTTTGTTCGAAGCAACGCAACGCTGCGCCTTACTCCTCGGAAGCGCCGGAGCGGACTGCCTCAAAGTCCTCCCGAACCTCTTGCGACGGTGCTTTGGTCAAAAGCGACACCGCAACAATGCAAACACAGGAGAAGAGGAAGGCGGGCAACAGCTCATAAATGGCAAACACGCCGCCCAGCTTGCTGATCACCAGCTTCCAAAGGAAGACCATACCGGCACCGCCAACCATACCGGCAATCGCGCCTGCCTTATTCGTACGCTTCCAGAAGAGAGAGAAGAGCATCAGCGGACCGAAGGTGGCACCGAAGCCTGCCCAAGCAAAGGAAACAATCTGGAAAATAACGCTGTTTTCATCCATCGCAATCAAAACACCCACCAGCGCCAGCACAAGCAAGGTGATGCGGGACACCAGCATAACCTGCTTGTCGGTTGCATTTTTCTTGCAAACACCCTGGAAAATGTTCTTGGACAGAGCCGAGGCGGCAATCAATAAATACGAGTCGGAGGAGCTGATCGTAGCGGCCAGAATGCCCGCCATCACAAAGCCGGCCAGGATCGGCGGCAGCGAGCTGGTTGCCATCGTGATAAAGATGTTTTCGGCCGAGGACTTGGTCAAATGCATCGTCGGATACAGGTACCGTCCCAAAATACCGATAAAGACAGCCACAGCCAGCGAAATGACAACCCATACGATCGCAATCCGACGGGAAAGCTTCAGTTCTTTTTCCTTACGGATCGCCATAAAGCGAAGCAATACCTGGGGCATACCAAAATAACCGAGACCCCAAGCCAGCATCGAGCATACGCTCAGTATGCCGTATTCCGAGGCCGCACCAAAGAGGGGCTTGCCTGCCTCGACCACCTGCATACCGCCCTCGGTTGTCGGGTTCGCTAAGCCAAAGAATTCGAAGAAGCCGGGAATTGACTTGGCATTTTCCATCACGGCACCAAGGCCGCCGGCCTGCACCAGACCGACAATTACAATAACCGACAGCGCCGTTATCATCACAATCGCCTGCATAAAGTCGGAAATACTTTCGGCCAAAAAGCCGCCCAAAACGGTATAAAGAAGAACGAATACCGCGCCGATAATCATCATGGTTTCGTATTTGGCGCCAAACAAGGCAGAGAACAACTTGCCGCAAGTCACAAAGCAACTGGAGGCATATACCGTGAAGAAAATCAGAATAAAGGCAGCCGCCAACAGCAGGATCGTCTTTTTCTTTTCGCGGAAGCGGTTAGAAAAGAATTCGGGCAAGGTGATGGCATTATCCACTCTCACGCTGTAACGGCGAAGTCTCCGCGAAACAATCAGCCAGTTCAAATACGTTCCGATCGCCAAACCAATGGCAGTCCATGCCGCATCGGCTAAACCGCACCAATAAGCAACACCGGGTAATCCCATCAAAAGCCAGCCGCTCATATCGGAGGCCTCGGCGCTCATCGCCGTGACCCACGGACCGAGCGAACGTCCGCCAAGAAAATATTGCTCCGAGTTTTTGTTGGCACGCTTGGCATAAAGGAAACCGATCAAAACCACCGCGGCCATATAAATAATCATTGAAACCAGAATCTGTATGGTCTTTCCGTCCATATCTGCTACCTCTGTCCTTCCTAAAGGAATGTTATGATAACAGTTTACCAAACTAAAGCGATAAAGTCAACCTTTTTTTCAAAAAAGATCATATTTTGTCGGTTTCGATGCGATTTTCCGTCGGAAAAAGCGATTTTTGACCGTTTAAGGCGTAAGAAGCCCTCTCTTTCCAAGAAACTTGTTGACATTTCAACATCTTTGCGGTATAATTAAGATCGATACTTCGCGGTTTTTCACCATCTTACACACAAACCTGCGACAATCAATGAAGCGCTACACACCGTCTCACCGCATCCTAGACACGCGCCAAAAGGGAAAGGGATTATAACCATGAACACCGTTGACCAGCAAAAAAAGCAAGAAATTCCGGTTTTCTTTTCCACCGATGATAATTACATTCCGTATCTGGACATTGCGATTGCCTCGCTGATCGCGAATGCCTCTCGCGCCTACACCTACCGCCTGATCATCCTGAACACCGGCCTGTTACAGGAGAACATCGATAAAATCCTGCAAAACCAGCGCGAGGGATTTACCATTGATTTCGTCAACATCACAAACGAGGTCGAAAACATTAAGAACCGTTTCAAAAATGTCTACCATTTCTCGGTTGTCACCTACTATCGTCTGTTTATTGCGTCCCTCTTCCCGCACTATGATAAAATCGTCTATTTGGACTGTGACCTTGTCGTTTTGGGAGATATCGCCGAGCTCTATCATACCGATTTAAACGGCTGTATCATCGGCGCCGCCCCCGAGCAGTTTGTGCAAAATACTGCCGAATTCCGCCTCTACGCCGAAACAGCGCTTGGTGTTTGTCCCTCCGAGTATGTCAATGCCGGCGTTATGGTCATTGATCTGAAGCAGTTCCGGGCGCATCGGATTGAAGAGCAGTTTGTAGACTTGATCACCCGGTATGACTTTGATCTTCTGGACCCGGATCAAGCCTATTTGAATTATCTGTGTCAAGGCCGGATCCACAGGCTCCCCAACGGTTGGAACAAAGAGCCGATGCCGCTTCCCTGCGAAGGCAAGAAAAATATCGTACATTACGCACTCTACAAAAAACCGTGGCAATACGACGATGTACTTGACGGCAACTATTTTTGGCAGTACGCCGAAGCCTCTCCCTTCTATCACGAAATCCTGAACCGCAAAAAACAGTTTGGAGACGAAGAAAAAGCAAAAAAGGAAGCCGTTGCCCGCGAAATACTGGCGCATGCCCTTCGTATTGTCGCATCCGACTACACCTTTGTGAAAAAACTCCGTACCAAGTGAGGCAAAACAATGGAAGAAAAATCCGCCCATAAGCAATTGCTGTTAAAGCGCATTGCTGAGCTGGAAAAGAAACAGCTCTGGCACCTCGATGTGGAGGATGATCCCGAAACCTATCCGCTTATGCCCGATCAGATCGATTATCTGAATGAAAAGCTGATCAACAAGATCAAAAACCGCATCGCCAATCGATTGGGGACTCGATTCTTTGATAAGATGATCCAAAACAAACAGCTGATCATCAAGGAAGTGCGCGGCATCGAAAACTTTACCGCCGTATCGGGAGGTAAAATCGTTACCTGCAATCACTTCAGTGTTGGTGACAATTACGCGGTTTGGAAGGCACTCGAGCCGCATATGAACGGAAAACTGCTCTATAAGGTCATCCGTGAAGGTAATTACACCAATCCCCCCAAGCCCTTCGGTCTGTTCATGCGTCATTGCAACACCCTGCCCCTCTCCAGTCAGATGTCTACCATGAAAAAGTTCATGAAGGCGGTTAAGACTCTGTTAAGTCGCGGAGAAACCATCTTAATCTATCCCGAACAGAGCATGTGGTGGAATTACCGCAAGCCCAAGCCGATGCAGGAGGGCGCTTTTTCGTTGGCCGTTCTCAATAACGCGCCGATTATCCCCATTTTTATTACGATGGAGGATAGCGATATTCCGGATGGGGACGGTTTCTTTGTGCAGGAATATACCCTGCACATCCTTCCTGCGCTCTATCCCGACACGGCTTTGCCGCGCAAGGAAGCCATCAATACGATGCGTACACAAAACTATGAGGCTTGGGTTCGCACCTACGAGGACTTTTATCACAAACCGCTGGTCTACGGCGACACGGATGAAACATCATGAAGCTCTATCTTGCTACAATTGGCATTGCCGCGGCCATCATTGCCGCCGTGAATCTTGCCTTGGAAACAGCCTCCTGGTATTACATTCTGATTGCCACGGTTTGGTGTGTTCTCCTCGATTTTTCGCTGGATGGGCTCATGGCGATTGTGATCCGGCTGACGCCGAATCGGTGGTATCCGATCGACAGCCCCTATTTTGCCGTATCCGACCGCGAAGCCTGCTGGCACAAGAAGCTGAAGGTAAGGCTTTGGAAGGATTACGTATGGGAGCTGGGCGGGCTGGGCGGCTTCAGCAAAAAGAATCTTGTCGCGCCAGATGAGCCGGCGTATATCGAACGGTTTATCATCGAATGCCATAAGGGCGTCATGACGCACCGCCTCTCCTATCCGATCGGTCTTTTGGCCATGCTGACGCTTCCCAACCGTTGCGCCTTTACCATTGCCCTGCCGGCGGCTTTGGTGAATCTGTTTCTGAATATTCTGCCAACGCTGGTGCTTCGATATAATACCCCCAAGCTACAGCGTGTTCTGAAGCGATTGCTCCGAAAGCATGTAAACTGAATCACAAAACCCCTGCTTATGTCTGTTTTCCGCTTTTCTACGGAACAGAACGCAAGCAGGGGTTTTATGTAAATGTCTTAGCAAAACACGGGTTTTCGTTCCGATCGGACGAAAAGCAGACAAGACTTACCGATCGATAATCTCTATGTCAATATCCCCCGTATCGGTGGTAATCTCACATCTTCCCCCTGTCGCGGAGGAGGGAACGCGAACACGTCCGGTATCGCTTTGTGCGAAAAACATCTTGCCGCTCAGCAAACCGCCCTTCACATCACCCGTCGATGTTTTGATCGCGATTTCGGCCGCATCACAATGGTTCAGCCGGATGTCACCCGTGCTTCGTTTCAGCGAAAGCCCTTCTTCGGCAATCACATCACTCAACACAACATCGCCCGTGCTCCCTTCGGAAATAAGATTACGGCAGGATACATCGCTCAGCGCAGCTTTTCCGGTCGTCACCTCGACCGAAAGGTCACCTTCACAGATCACATCCGAAGCGGTTACCTTTCCGGTAGAAACCGAAAGGGCAAGCGAACCGACAGAGATCCCTTCCACGTCAATGCTTCCCGTTGTTGTCTGAATGGTCACATCATGGGTAGCAGAGGCATAATCCCTCACACGCCCGGTATGATTCCGAATGTCGATGCTGTCAAAGCGAAAGTCCTTTGCAATCTCGATATCGCCGGTATGCGACCGCACGGTCAGAGCACCGTATTCGCCCGCAGGGATATACACGGTTATCGTCATGCTTTCGAACGAAAAGCCGATATGCTCATACCACTTTCGGGTATCGTTAACTTGAATAACAAGCGCGCCGTCCTTGACAGAAACCGTATGCGTTACCTTTTGCGGCTCACGGCAAACAACCAGGCAGCTCGCCTCCGCCGATGGCACAAGCGAAATGGCCGCCGTATCAGCATCCACCGAAATCGAGCGAAAGCTCTCGTTGATTTTGTGCGTCTTCGTTTCAAACTGACTTGTCGATAACTTCGAAAAATCCCATTGCAGCATTGCCATTGCTCCTCCAAAAAGAATACCACCGATCACAAGAAGGCAAACCCCGGTGATCAGCCATTTTATGGTACGCTTACTCATGATACCTTCTCCTTTTTTGAAAAAACCGCGACTCCCCTGAAGGCAAGCCGTTTGGTCAGCCATACGGTTCCTCCGGTGGTCGCCTTGACTGCCAAGAACAGCAGAATCGCAAGTCCTGCCAAAGCAAGGGACGCCCCCACCATAGCCATACCGAAAAGTGAATGGCCTCCGAAAAGGGCAACTCCGCCTGCCGCCATACCACTAAGACTACAGGCAACCAGCGCGGCAAAAACCGCCCAGAGAGAAACCAGCATCGACCACAGTACAACATAAACCGACAACACCACAGCGAAAGCGGCAATCGCGAGCGAAAACCACAGGGGGAATCCTATGATGATCAGTACAATCGCCCAGGCACCAAGCGCCTTTTTCGGTGTTCGGATCTCACCTTCACGCCGGGTATGCGGAGCATCCGACAGAATTTGCGCCACGATTTCCTCGATTGAGCCGATGTCCGTGACGGCGTTTTCCTCCGGGCATCCTTCCTCGATTCGATCATCAATCATTTCGCTGTAAAAGCTCAGACGCTCTTCACGCTCTTGCGGCGACAGCGCGGATAATCGCGCAGCAAGAGCATCTAAAAACTCTCGTTTACACATGTTCGGTTTCCTCCTTGATTACAAATCGATACATTGTCATCACCTCATGCCACTCTGCCTTGAAATCCTCAAGGCGTCCAAGCCCTGCCCTTGTGATGTGGTAATACTTTCGCAGTCTTCCGCCATGCTCGGCGGTGTAAACCGTCAGCATACCCGCAAGCTCCAGGCGTTTCAGTATGGTATACAGGGTGGATTCCGACATATCGAAATACGGCTTCATGTCTTTAATTATCTTATAGCCATAGGAATCTTCGTTCTTGATGGCAGCTAATACGCATACATCCAGAAATCCTCTCTTTAACTGAACATCCATTCCATACTCCTCCTAACGTAATACATCATATCACGAAGTATTTGCTTTGTCAAGATAAAGTTTCTCTTTTCCGGAAAAATCTGTTTTGGCTTCGCACACATGAAAAAGGCGAGCACAAACCGTGTTCGCCTTTCTTCTTGTTGTTTTCGGTTCCTTTGCCTCCGTTATCGGGATTCTGAGGCACTGACATACCGGCTGTCGCAGTCCTTCCCCGTTTGCTTCCGGTACTCCTCAAGACTGGTATAGCTTGTTCCGCCAAAATGCACGAGCAAGGTATCATTCGGAGTATAGATATTATTCTTCAGCGTAATCTGTGCCTCTGCCTCGGGCGAAATGATGGAATAAATGGCAGCCCCTTCCGGTGCCGCGCCAAACATGTTATCGGAAATTACCAGATCTCCGCCCTCTGTTGGTGCAGGAATACGCCACAAGAAAATGTGATGTCCCATCGGTTGCGGCCAAATTTCGCTGCTTCGCGGTTTGGATTCACCAAGCATCGCAAAGCCACAGCCGGCGTTCAAGCAACGATTGTTTTCGAAAACCGAGCGAATCGGAAGCTTATCGCGGTATTCAAACGCCGCCATGCCATAGGTATCAAAGGTACAATTCCGACACACAAAATGATCGGTCGGTTGCGTTTCCTCTCCCGGTCCTTGGTGTGTTACACAGGAATCGTAAATGTTCTTAAAAACACAGTTCTCCACCAGAATATTGTTACCGCGATGCCATATTTCCAACCCGTTGCCAAACCGAATTTTCAACGAATGGCTCCAAGGACATCCTCCGATATTTTCAAAGACGCACCGACGAACCGTAATCCCATTCCCCTGGCCGGCCATGCCGTGTACACCGCTGTTAATCACACGGATATCCTCGAGCGTCATACCTGCTGCCAACTTGACCATGCATCTGGTGTCATAGGCTGCCGCCTCAATCTGTGAATATGCCCGAGCAGGATGACCTACCGAATACAGATACAGCTCGCGGCTACCGTTTTTCTTTTCTGCTTCCTCAGCATTGAGGGGACAGCTGTAGAAATCACCCTGTCGGCAGAGTTCCTCCTTTGTCCAACGCAGCGTAGCGCTGCATTCATTGACATTAAAAATCAAATTCCCCACATCGCCGCGCAGGAGCTTGCTGCATTTCCACACATTTTCCTCTTGCGTTATCATCCAATCCCATTCGTTACTGACATCAACCGAACCGCAAAAAGTCGGAAGCTCCCCTTCTCCATAGGCTCCGTAACAAATATATTCCTTGGCCTCAAGCATACCTCTGACAAAGCTGCCTCGGCGAAACAGCACGGTATCACCCGGCTGTAGTGCAAGGTCGGTGTAACTGCTTCTGGCCTTATCGGGAGAAAGGCCGTTGTTTTCCGTTCGTCCATCAGTAAAATCAATATAATAGGTTGCCATATCTGTTCTCCTGCCTCATTTTTTGAAATGCCGCCTTGCGATTCATTATAACACAAGTGTTTCAAATGTGCAATCACTTTTATCAATTCTTTCCACATTTGAAAAAAACGACGAACAGGCGAGCGCCAAGAACGCTCGCCTGTTTCCGGCATCGGCGCCGTTATTCTATCACGTCAACACCAAAACCGTTTCTATGATTATCCTTTTGACTTACAAAATATTCCTCGTATCCGCTCACTTGCACCGCCGGCACATAGGTCTTGGCATATGTGTCGATCCCATATTGATTTTTACCAATGTACTTGTAAAAAGCATAGAACGGAATCCAGATTTCTTCGTAATAATTCGAAACATACTCCACGGTAACGCAGGAATACTCACAAAAATCCACCTCGGGTTGTGCCGCCATACATAAAGGACAAGAGTGACCGCCGAATACGTATCCTTTTTCAAGCAGTTCCTCGGCTTCTTCCAATGTCAGCATTTTTGTCTTTGCGTCAACCGTGTAGTAATCGCTCCAATTCTCCACAGTTTGATACAGCGAAACCTTCGTCAAAAACGCTTCCTCCTTCGTTCCACCCCAATGATACGCGGTTCCACTCCCCCAATCGGTATGAAAGGTCAAGGAAATATACGAAGAGGTCATGGGCGATTCGGAGAAGTTTGATGGAAATATCGTTTCCTCCGGAGAATAGAGATAGATGATTATGGTTCTTAACTGGTGATACGAATAATCGCGATCTATCTTGATGTCAGTATACTCTTTGCCAAACGAAGAGCAGATATCGGTGATTGTGTCCTTTAGTTTTTCTTTGATTTGTTCATCGGTGTCGGATTCCAAAATCGAAATCATACTGCCACGTATCTTCAATCGGTCTTCACCGATGCTGTAGTTATAAAAATATATCGAATTGTTCAGCATGGTAAAGCGCACGCCTTTTTTTCCTTCACTGATTTCTGCCTCATAAAAGGTATCACCATTCCACCTCTCATCGTTTTCGATTTCGTATTCTTTTGAGCTTATACCGAAAAAGGCTGTGGCCGCATCGATATATTCATGGATAAAATTTTGCAAGTTGTTTTTTGAGGGAATTGCATTTCCTGATGAGTAGATGGGCAAGTAATCGGCAATCGGCAAGGGAACAAGACCCAGATATTGGGGATCGGGAGCATAGATCTTTGTGTACTGATTCGTCCCGAGGGTGTCGTTCTTCGCATCAAAAACACGACCAACTTCCTCTGCCTTTAAGGTAATGTCGCTGACATTACCGTGAATGATCGGAGACCAAGGCTCTCCATTCGGAATATACGGTTCCATCCCCGGCCCTTCATTCTCGCGCAGCATCGGCATAACAATAACCACGCTTACCATCAAAATCAAGCAAGCCACGATGGCGCCCCAGCGAAGCCATGCGCCTCCCGTCCGTTTCCCCTGCTGTCTGAGCCTATCCTTTTGATCCACATATTTTTCCACGAGCTCGGAATCCAGATAATTCAAGCCCTCATTCCATTCTTGTTTTTTCATGTCGAATATCCCTCACATTCCAATTTTTCTTTCAAGGCACGTCGAATGGCGGCAAGCTCTTTGTTTACCGTCGAACGGCTCACGTTCAAATCGCCGGCAATGGTATCAATAGGCTCGGCTGCATAGTATCGACTGATAAAGATGAATTGTCTGCGCTCGGAGAGAGTACGAACAAAATCACTGATAATCTGTCCGAGTCTCTC
Source organism: Oscillospiraceae bacterium (assembly GCA_015064545.1). GTDB lineage: Bacteria > Bacillota > Clostridia > Oscillospirales > CAG-272 > Colimorpha_A. The sequence goes on from SVSA01000018.1 coordinate 29,195, forward strand.
GGCATCAAAGGTTGCATCGATATCTTCATCACCCACAACAAAGTCTTCCAGTTCCGATAAGGCCACCGTCATCTCAGAAGGAATGACACCCCGCCTTATACTATGGTGATAGCGTTTAATGGCAAGCCTGCGTGTGATTGTTGTCAGAAACGCTTTGAGTACATGGGGTCTGGCGGGCGGCATCGCCTTCCAGGCAGCAAGATAGGTGTCATTCAAGCATTCCTCACAACCGAATGGATCCTGAATCACATGATAAGCTATGGCAAACAAATATCGATGATATTTCATATCGGTTTCCTCAATCGCTTTTTCGTCACGTGACCAATACAACTCGACAATCGCAGCGTCATCCATTGGTTTTTTTGATGTAGATTTCCGTTGAAGTTCCATAACTTGCCTCCTTCCTTGCATTTTTGAAGGGCCCTTCATACATAGTAGTACCAAATAATCAGAAAATGTGTCATGTTTTTTTGAGTTTTTTCAATTTTCCGCTTGGATGAACAGAATTCCTCGCGAACTGAGCGATCGCACCGGAAACATCCTTCGTTAACGACCAAAAAAGCGGAGAAATCTCCGCTTTTTCTTTGGCAAAGGATCACCGACGTCTGTCGGGCGGTCAAGGCCATACCCACCATCGCTTCATCCTCCTCGCACATCGTAACGGGAGAAGCTTTCTCAACGTTTGGCCACATGTGCATGGGGCGGTATTATCATTAACTCTTCGTTTTGTCCATTTTTATTGTACAACTTTCCGGATATAATCGTTTCGTGATTCGCTTTCAGATGTTTAACAAGGTTTATAATGTCAACCGCAAAGTTCATCGAAAGCTCGACAAGTTTATTTTCTTTCATAGTAGCACCTACTATTCCATGATTATATCATAAAACCTTTAACATGTCAAATGAAGCATCGCCTTACGGCGATATGATGTTTTTCGCTTCGCTCAAAATGATGTTGCTCCACTCCGTTCCGCAATGATGCGATGTTTGCCATAAAACGTGGCGAAGCCACGCATCATTAGGCGAAGCCGTCATCATTGGCGAAGCCAACATCATTTGCAGAAGGCAAACATCATTGAAAAAAGCCGTTTGCTTTCGCAAACGGCTTTTTTCTGGCACACCCTTACAAAATCGATCCATACCGCAAGTTTTTCGAAATCGATCCATAGTTTTCAGTCAGCAGATAGACTTATCCCTTGGCGATGATGGGAGTTGACAGTATCCGCTATCTTCCGGGATGCTACTCCATGCTTGCAAACGAATCTATGTATTTATTCTTTGCTTGGAAAATAAGCTCTCAAAAAATTGCTTAACGTAAGTGCACCGGAATAATACGGCGGG
>SVSA01000110.1 GCA_015064545.1 Oscillospiraceae bacterium
CAGAATATACCGTTACCGAGATGGTTTCGGCCAAGGCGATCCATTTTCAGGATACTACTTCAAAAATCCTTGCTCGTATCGATCCGCAGGAAGCGCCGACAGCGCTTCAGCTGTTTGGTCATGAGCCCGACATTATGGCCGAAGCTGTCGCGTGTATGCTTCATCCTGAAGACGGATATGCCATGCCCGCAGCGATCGATATCAACATGGGGTGTCCGGTCCGTAAAATCGTCAATAACGGCGATGGTTCCGCCCTGATGCGAAATCCCGAGCTGGCTGGCCGCGTGATCCGTGCAGCCGTCGATGCTTCGACGATACCGGTAACTGTCAAAATCCGCACCGGCTGGGATGAGAACTCTCGTAATGCCGTGAAATTAGCGAAAATTGCTGAGGAAAACGGTGCATCGCTGTTATGCGTCCATGGCCGGACACGAGAGCAGATGTATAGCCCTCCGATTGATCTTGAAACGATTGCGCGTGTTAAGGCGGCAGTCTCGATTCCTGTTATTGGCAATGGCGGTATTAACACGGTAGAAGAGGCATTGACAATGCGGAAGGTGACCGGGTGTGATGGCTTGATGATTGCGCGCGGTGCTATGGGAAACCCGTGGCTGTTTGAGGAAATTGCAGCAGCAATTGACGGCCGTTCCTATCATCGTCCGGATCTTCCCACACGCTTAAACGAAGCTCTTTGTCAGGTCGATGATATGATTCTTGATAAGGGTGAGCATATCGGCGTTCTGGAGTCGCGCCGCCAGCTGGCCTATTATATTAAGGGTATCAGCGGTGCAGCAGACGTGCGCGGACGCCTCAATCGTGCCGAAACACGCGAAGAAATTCATAGCATTATCGAAAGCTTTTTAAAGAACTGAATCTTGGAATCGGAAGGGAGGAGTGCATCTTGGATCGTGATACCACGCGCGCACTGATACTGGCCGCCGTTCGCGGCGACATGGATGCCTTTTCTGCTTTGGTTTCCGAGCATCAAACGATGGTTTATCATCTGGCATTGTCGATGGTGCATCATCGAGAAGATGCCCTTGATGTTTCCCAAGAGGTTTTCCTGAAGCTCTATCGGTTCTTACCTTCGTTTCAATTTGAGAGTGCCTTTACCACATGGCTCTACCGGTTAACCAAAAACACCGCACTAGATTTTTTGCGTTCAGCGAAACGTCGTAGCAAAGCCAGCCTTGACCATCTTACCGAGCAGGGGATGACGCTTCCCGATCCCGAGGAACAACACGATCCCTATACAGAAACGGTAGCTTCGGAACGGCGCATGCTCTTGTATCGCGCTATCGCCCGGCTTTCGGATAGCCACCGAGAGATACTTGTTTTGCACGCATTTTGCGGCCTGTCATACGAAGAAATTGCCGAAACACTGAACATTGAGCTTGGTACGGTAAAGAGCCGACTGAATCGAGCCAAGCAGCAGCTTCGAAAGCTGTTGGAAATGGGGAACTTTTTTTGAAACTGCCCGTCAAATATCGTACAAGAAAGGAGGAACTGCTATGAAAACGCTAACCTGTCAGGATGTTGATGCCATGCTGGAGGACTATCTTGCCGCTATGTTGCAGGACGATGATCGTGCGGCAGTTGCCTTCCATCTTGCAAACTGTCCATCTTGCGCCGCGGCGTTAGCGCGCGCTAAGGCATTGAATGGTTTGCTTGTGCCCGAGGAAGTGCCTGCTTCGCTGTCGGCATCCGTCATAACGGCCGTGCGGCGTCAGAAACTAAAGGCACGGCTTCTTCGTCTCACAAGGATCACACTTCCGATTGCGGCTTGCTTTCTCCTTCTGTTTATGTTTTTCCCTGCATTTAAACTGTCTAACAGCGGCTCGGACCGGGCGCCGGAGAATGAGTATGTCAGTGATGCGGATATGCCAAGCAGTAGCGCGGAAGCCGAGGAGGAAAACGACAATTTACCATATCGCCTCTTTCTATCCTGCTTTGACAGTCAAGGGTATCTCATCTCCGATTCCGGGATTATGCCGTCACCGGATGAAACCGAGCCTCCCGGTGCTTCTGTTCCCGACGACAAGGTCTCCGCAGCGCCGGAGGATACCATTACCGTTACGCAGCCTTCCGATAACGAGCCGACCTATGACGGTACAGGTACAACCGAGGATGCCATCACGCCCTCCCTCAAGCCCGCCTTTCACATTCAGGATTTCTTTGGTTTCTATGTTTCTGAGAAACGCCCGATAGCCGATCCGCTCGACACTATTATAAGAGAGGATATGACGCTTTTGATTTTTAAACGTGGGGATTTGAGCGATGTATCGGAAATTACGGTTCTTGACGATGACAAACACTACGTTCTTTTGCTTTTAATTCCATAAAAAACAGGCAATTCCGCCGGAATTGCCTGTTTTTGCGTCATCGTCCTAATTTATGATACGGTATCTCGATCCATTGCGGGCCGAGCACCATGGGGGAAATCACATCCGGATTTAAAAATAACACCAAGCCGGTTTCGGTCAGGTAAAAATCCTGCAAATGATCGCCCATTGCTAAGAGCTCCTTGGCATCGGTGTAAAAATTTTCGGCGTTTCGGTCAATCCATTGTGAAAAAACCGAAACGATATAGTCTTTTGCCAATGCTTCCTCCGAGGCAATATAATCGGCAAAGGTCACCGTATCGCCCGAAAATAGATCAAAAGCAAAGGCACGAAGAATCGTGATGGTGTTGGCACCGCCGCTTTTACTGTGGATGCGGAACAAGACCGATAGCGTTTGCTCCTTAACAAATACCGTATAATCGCCGTTACGCTCGTGGGTTTCAAATCGACTGCCGGCAGACTGCGAAAACAGATAGTCTTCCTTTATGACAAATTGTTCGCTTTCCTCAATCGTGCCGATACTGAGACAATATTCACGAAGGACCGTGTTGATTTTGTCGGTTGATGCCGAAATGCCGCCGCGGAATACCGGGCAGTTAATCGACGCAAAGGCCAAGGTTGTTCCATCAAGCTCATAGGAATCTGTCACAGCCTCTGGTAGAAAGGATAACGGCTCACAGTCTTCGGGAATCGTTTCAAACGGAGGGAGAGAGGAAATCTCGGGAAAAGTGATCGGGGGCCAAGTTGTTTGATCTTCTCTTGTGCTTTGCGCATCCGAGGATACGTTATGCGACAGTTGCGTGGAAAGAAGAAGGGCGATCAGAAAAACAAGAAGGAACGACAGAATAAGAAGCGGCAAGGGAAGAGAGGGCCGCTTTGTTTGATTGGTTGACACGGGATTATCCGTTTCTGCGAACTTCGCTCAGCGCCGCACCGATCACGGTGGCAAACTGAGAATACGTTGGCACCAGGAAGCGACAGGCAAAGGTTTCGTTCAAGGCGTCGAGTATGCTCTTGGCTTGCGGGATGGTTGTCATGTTACCGGTCATGACGATGGTATCAATTTTTTTATCGCGCGAGGCAAAAACCGCGAGCATAGCTACACTTTCAAAAATCATATTGATGAGGCCGAGTGCCAAATCGTTTTTGGTAGCAAGCTCGCTCAGCTTACCGAAATTTGAGGCAGTCAGATCGGAGGACATTCCCGGGATATCCTTACGGGTAATATCCGAAACACGCAGGTCAATGTTGGAAATGTTGCCGGTGCTTGCCAATTCCACAATTGTTTCAATATCGCCGGCGCCGAGAATCGTTTTCGCCAAGCCAATTAAGGTGCCGCCGCCGACACCGGTACCGCCGAGATATTCGGAAACGCCATTGGCTTCGGCGCGCACAAGCGCCGTGCCGGTGCCCATACTGACAACGATAGCTTTTTCTAAGCCGGACAGATAGAGTCCGCCGAGTCCAATACAGTCAAACTCGGCAACATGACGGCAGGGAAGACCGTATAGCGGTTTGTTGATATAGGAGGATCCGACGCCGGTCACAACAATCGATTCTATATCCGAAA
>SVSA01000111.1 GCA_015064545.1 Oscillospiraceae bacterium
CACATGGCCGGCGATGACCTCTTCCAAGTCATTGCGATATTTAATTTCTTCAATCACTTGATGTGGTATCATACGTCACCTGATTTGTTTAAAATAAAAGCTTCTTCCGACATCGAAAGCCGTCATCTTCCTTCACAATAACGTCGGTTTTTCGGTTTTTTCGCAAGGAAATCAAGGCCGTGCCGTCTTAGCCGCGCCAGGGGTCCGGCAAAAAGAGCTGTTTATAAAGATTCAACGCATAGCGATCTGTCATGCAAGAAATATAGTCACAAACCGCGCGGCCGACCGATTCCTCCTCCACAGTCTGATGGTATTCGACCGGAAGGCGCTCGGGGTGGTCGACAAAATACTCAAACAGGCGCTCCAACAGCGCCTCGGCCTTCCCCTCCTCGCCCTTGGCAATCGGATTCTTATAAACATTTTCAAAGAGAAACGCGTGAAGCGTATCGGTCATGGCACGGATATCGGGCTCCATCGCAATCTCCGCTTTTCCTTCGCTGGCACGGATAATGCTGGTTACCATGGTATTGATGCGTTCCCCGTGCGTATACCCGAGACGCTCAGAAAGCTCCTTCGGAATATCGGTTGGCTTAAGAATCCCGGCGCGGCAGGCATCGTCAATATCGTGATTAATGTAAGCAATGTGGTCAGCCTCGAGGATCAGCTGTCCTTCCAGCGTGGCCGCGCCGCCGACGGTATGGTGCAGGATTCCGTCGCGCACCTCCCAGGTCAGATTCAGCTTTTCCAGCTTCTCCACCACGCGGATACTTTGCTTGTAATGGGCAAACTCCGGGCCATAGCATTTCCGCAGCACCCGTTCACCGGCATGGCCGAAGGGGGTATGTCCTAAATCGTGTCCAAGCGCGATCGCCTCACAAAGGTCCTCATTCAGCGCGAGCGCCCGTGCTGTGGAACGGGCAATTTGGCTGACCTCCAGCGTATGCGTCAGGCGGGTACGGTAATGGTCGGCCTCGGGCGACAAAAACACCTGGGTTTTGTGCATCAGACGACGGAAGGCCTTACTATGGATGATGCGGTCACGATCGCGCTGGAACTCTCCGCGCAAACAACAGGAACGGATCGGCTCATCACGTCCTTTGGTGTGTTCGGTCAGAAACGCAAACGGCGACAGCGTTTGCCGCTCCTTTTCGTAAATCATTTCGGTAACCGTCACAGACTGTACCTCCGACTCCAAAAATTCAAGCATTATTTTAAAGATGATAATGAACTGACACATATAATATACGCAAAAAAAGAGGAAACTCCTCTTTTTCGTGCCGCCGTCTGTCGAAAAACGCCACGGTAAAGATTCACTCCTGTCAAAACAAGAGGATGGGGCGCATCCCATCCTCCGTATTCATCGTTTATCAAACCGTGTTCCCGTTACGGCAAATACCGCGCGTCCTGCGGTAATCTCGGTCACATCGCGGCAAAAGCCGTCGTATTCCTCGGTCGGTAAAGCCAGCTGCAGGGTAACGCCGTCGGCATACTCGATGCCGTCCCGCAACGGATTGGCCGACGCGAGCAAGGTCGTCAGCTTTCCGTGATCCGAATAGTTAACCGTCAGGGTAAAGACTGTAAATTGATCATAGGTCACGATGCCGGCCGCCTCCACGGCCATCGCCGCCGCCGAGGAATAGGCGCGCACAAGACCGCCCGCCCCCAAAAGGATGCCGCCGAAATAGCGCGTCACCACAATCACCGCATCGGTAAAACCTTTTTTACGGATGACATCCAGCACCGGGATGCCAGCCGTTCCCTGCGGCTCTCCGTCATCCGAATAGCGGGCAATACTGCCCTCCCGCAGCTGATACGCATAGACATTGTGGCGGGCATCGGCATGCTTTTTTTTGATCGCCTTGACAAAAGCGATCGCCTCCTCCTCGCTTTCCACAGGAGAGGCATACCCGATAAACACCGATTTTTTCTCAATCAGCTCGGCCGTGGCCGACTGTCCCAACGTCACGCGCTTCATCGACGGATCCACTCCCGATACATCCCTTTGGCTCTGGCGTCGCAAACCGCGGTAACATAGGTCATCTCACCCTCGTAGGAGACATCCTCCACGCGCGCCACGCGATACAGCCCCGCCACGATATCCTGCCGCGCCATCGGAATGGCAAACGAAACCCGCGAGGTGCTTTCGTTCACCAGTTCTCCAAGACGCGCAACAAAAGCATCGACATTTTGCCCGGTCTTAGCCGACAGATAAAAGACATTTTCCTTCGGCACCGACGACGGTGCGCGAGGGATACGCTCGCCCTCCCGATCGCATTTGTTGAAAACGCAAAGCGTCGGCTTATCCGCCGCGCCCAGCTCGGACAGCAGCGTCTCGGTTACCTCAAGCTGGGCCTCCGCCTCTTTATCCGAAGCGTCGGTCATCATGATTACGATATCGGCATAAACCGCCTCGTCAAGCGTCGAGCGGAAGGCTTTAATAAGATGATGCGGCAGATTTCGGATAAAGCCAACCGTATCGACAAGCAGCATCTCGGTACCATCGGGGAGGGTAAATTTTCTTGTCGTAGGATCGAGCGTAGCAAACAGCTTATCCTCGGCCAGAATGCCGGCATCGGTCAGACGATTCAACAGCGTCGATTTACCGGCATTGGTATAGCCGACAATCGCAGCCTTGCAGACACCGGAGCGATCCCGTTGCTTTCGCTGCGTGATACGGCGCTGTTCAACGGCACTCAGCTCCTCCTCCAGCGCATACATACGGCGCTTGATGTGACGGCGGTCGCTTTCCAGCTTGGTCTCACCGGGGCCGCGTGCGGCAATGCTGCCGCTACCGCCCTGACGAGACAGCTGAAGTCCCTTACCGATCAAACGCGGCACGGTATATTTTAACTGCGCGAGCTCAACCTGAAGCTTACCCTCCGCTGAGGTAGCGTGCAGGGCAAAGATGTCGAGAATCAGCATACTGCGGTCGATGACACGGATGCTTCGCTCCGGATCGCCGCGGTCCAGCGCATCCTCCATATTACGGATCTGCGAAGGAGAAAGCTCCGAATCGCAGACAACAAGCGTAATCTCGTTGCCGTAGCAGAGGTCGGCCAGCTCCTTCATCTTGCCGCTTCCGAGAAAGGTGCGGACATCCGGCGTTTCCTTATTCTGCACCAGACGCACAACCGCTTTTCCGCCTGCCGTCTCCAAAAGACGCTCCAGCTCGTCAAGCGAGGCCTCGCACGCCTCCTGCGGATAGTTATAGGTGACAATCGAAACGATCGCCGCCCGTTCGGTGTTAATATCCATAAAAACTCCTATTGGCTTGGGGCTCCGCCCCAACACCCGGCAAAAAGATTTTTGAAAAAATCCCCCTGCACTCCAAAAACATTTGTCAGGCCAAAAGCTCCGCTTTTGGCAGGAAAGGGTTTCAATTCCATGCGAAAAAACGCGTTTTTCGCCATGCAAAGCTCATGAGGGACTTGGGGGCTTCTCCGAAAGAAATCCCCACAGGGATGCAGGGGCAGGGGCAGCGCCCCTACCACATCCCTCTCCCCAAAAACGAAAAAGGAGGGACAGAACGTTAGGCTTACGCCAATGTTCTGTCCCTCGGAACACCGGACAAAGCCTGCGGCTCTGCGGCGATTCGTTCCGATCTTACTTTCCGGAAGCTTGCAGACGTCTCTTGAACTTATCAACACGTCCGCCGGCATCTACGAACTTCTGCTTGCCGGTGAAGTACGGATGGCACTTCGAGCAAATTTCGACGCGGATGCTGTCCTTAGTGGAGCGGGTCACGAATTCCTCACCGCAAGCGCACT
>SVSA01000112.1 GCA_015064545.1 Oscillospiraceae bacterium
TGTGATTGCTTTGCACCACGGGGACATGGTTGAGGCTAAAGAGGCTCTTTATAAAGCAAGGGAAATAAGTAAACCTAATTATTTAGGAAAACTATATAATATCCTTGATAGACATAATTATAAGGAATCGTTCAAGACCACTCGGGAAGCCGAAGATTTTATAAAAAACATAATAATATAAACACTAAACACCGACAGACTTTGAAAAATCTGTCGGTGTTAATCTTTGTTTACTGCAATGCAAATTTATGCCTTATGAGTAACTTCCTTATGAGAACCAGCCATTTGCCCTCCGTGTTTTTCTGTGATGACAACATCGCTATTCCATCATTGAGAAAGGTAACCTCACCCATTCGAAAATACTGATATAATCACGAGCCTCTTCTTATCTGTTGTCAAGAAGAGGCTCGCGGCTTTATTACTTATCCTCGCGGATTATGATCTCGACACCGTTGACTTCGACCAGTCCGTCGGCGCGAATCAAAATATACTTTTGCCCGTCAAGGATACGTGTTTCTACCATGTCGGACATTTCAGCGCTCAGACGGATGCTGACCTCCGGCGTTTTGACTTCCAGCTGACGGGTACTCATGATGTTTTCGGGAGGCATCTCGGCCTTTGCGCCAAAGGCAGCGTCGAAGCGCTCAGCAAAGCGTTCAACATGCTCATCTTCAACACCGCAGGAACGAAGAACATCGCTCACGGTGGCCTGGGTAACCATCAATGGATCAGGATCCTTGGAGGCCTTGTGCTCCTCGATCAAATCAGAGAATTGCTCCTGAACGGTTTTTACGATCTCTAAATCACACTCTTCGGCCAGTGCCTCGTGAATCAGTGTGCGGAAGCTTTCCTTTTGCTCGGCAGCCGGCATCGGTGCTTCACAACGGAAGAGCGCTTCAATCATGGCTTCGTGATTGTCGGCTACGTCCTTGGTATAGAACAAGGTGTTATAAATGTTAGCTGTTCTTCCGTCGAAAGCGGGGAATAGGAAGCCGGCCTCGGGGGACGAGACAAGCCAATCGGGCGTAACATTTCGCAGACTGTTTTCGGTGATACGGTAGCCAAGCGCAGATTTTGTCATTTTGATGGGGCAGATTGCGCAAAGAATGTAGGTGTATACGTGCGAGGAGTCATCTTTCTTGTGTCCATCGGCACCGTATGACGGTACATCATAGCTGTCGGTGGCAAGAAGAATGACATAGTTACCTTCGCTTTGATGCGACTCGCGAATGCGGTCAATCAGCGTATTAACCGCTTTGTCATCGGCCAGCGCCGAGGTACGGAGCGTCGAGAGGAGGCGGTGTTCCTCGCTATCAAGAACCTGTGCATTCGTAAAACTGAGATCGATCAGATTACGTCCCGGCGCGCCCGACAGGGTTTTGCGCAGCAAAGCCAGTATTTCCTCTGATTCTTCCAGCGACATCAGCGCCAGCGATTGGTCAAAATAGGAAACAATCTCCTTCTTTTCATTGATAAGACAGCCGCGAATCCGTCCGATGTTACTTTTTTCGGCACGGAAGCGACGTTTAATTTCGGCAATTTCTTTTATGTTCATGCAAAGGATCCTTTCTGAATGGTGACTGGATTATTATAGCTCATTTTTGGAAAAAAGGCAAGTAGTTTTATCAAGATATTGATTCATCGGCTGCCATGCTTCGATCAGCGTTTCGAGCGAGTAGGAGGCATTGGCGGGGCTGGTGGAAGGCAATACCGTCCCCGGAGGATAGCCGAAAGTCTTGCGGTGTGCCTCGTAGATTTTGAATGCGGTTTTCCCATTCAGAAAGACCGCTTGAATCTTGGCTGCCGAGAAAATACGCGCCAGATCATTTGGCTTGACATGGCGGATCGAGCTGTCACTGCTGCCGGAAATTTCGCAGGAGGCAATGACATCCCATAGCGCAATCCCGTGCGCGAGAAGCAGAGCCTTCTTTTCCTCGACAGAGGTTGGCAGTGGCTCGCTACGCAACGCCGCGATGACGCGCCAGAAACGGTTTTGCGGATGTCCGTAATAAAAGGCTACCTCGCGAGATCGTACCGAAGGGAAAGATCCAAGAATCAGAATGCGCGAACGATGGTCAAACAGCGGGGGAATCGGGTGGATCATGATAACACCTCTTGCGTTTGCTTGTAAACTATGGTATAATAACAGTATACCACAGTTTTTGCTGTTGGGCAAGAACCTTCGAACGATTTGTGAGTATTGTGAAAAGTTACAGCTAAGAGAGGATACACCATGATGGATGTGAAAACAGCAAGCGATTTTCTTTCGATACTTCGCGAGGAGCTGATTCCGGCGATGGGCTGTACAGAGCCCATTTCGCTGGCGTATGCCTCCGCACGGGCACGCGAGGTGCTTGGGCGCTTTCCCGATCGCATTTTAGCTCGCTGCAGCGGTAATATGATTAAAAATGTTCGCTGTGTGACCATTCCCAATTCGGGGGGCATGACCGGCATCGAATGTGCCTGCACACTCGGTGCCTTTGGCGGCGATGCTTCGCGCGTCATGGAGGTGTTAGAGGCCGTCACGCCTGAAGCGCGGGAACGGACGAAGCGCTTTTTGGAAGCCGGAAACTGTCAGGTGGTTTATTTGGAATCGGACATTCCGTTGCATTTTGTTATCGAAGCGACGGCGGGTGAGGATACGGTTGTGGCCGAGGTGCGTCATGGCCATGTCAATATCGTTTCCATGGAGAAAAATGGGTCGGTTATCTTCCGTAACGATTCACGATCCGACGAAGCGGTGCTTGCCGATCGCTCGGCGCTGAATGTCGAAGCGATTAAGGAATTTGCCGATACGGTAGGAATATCACAGGTAAAACCGCTTCTCGACCGACAGATCCGTTGCAATATGGATATTGCCTATGAGGGCATGTCGGGAGGATATGGCCTTGGTATCGGACAAGTAATCCGCGATGCATATCCCGAGAGCATCGTAACCAGAATGCGTGCCTATGCAGCCGCCGCTTCCGAAGCGCGCATGGATGGATGCGATATGCCGGTTATCATCAATTCGGGAAGCGGCAACCAGGGGATCGCTTCCTCGGTGCCTGTAATTGTCTATGCCCGAGAAAAAGCAATTCCGCAGGAGCGTCTGTATCGAGCCCTCGTCTTTTCGGGGTTGTTAACAATCTACCAAAAGGAATTCATCGGAAAGCTGTCTGCCTTTTGCGGTGCGGTCTCGGCCTCCTGTGCCGCTGGCGCCGCGATTACTTATATGATCGGTGGAACCGTTCGTCAGATCAAGGACACCATCGATAATACCTTGGCAGATATCCCCGGTGTGATTTGTGACGGTGCCAAAACCTCCTGTGCCGCCAAGATTGCTTCAGCGATCGATGCCGCCATGCTCGCGCACGCGCTTGCTATGCGTGGAAAAACTTACGAGGCGTTTACCGGAATTCTGAAGGAGGATGCCGGCGAAACCATCAGCTGCGTTGGTTATATCGGAAAGGTTGGCATGAAGCAAACCGATAAGGAGATTGTGCGCTTGATGCTGAACGAATCCTGATTGTATCACCGTTTTAAAAGGAAAAACAAGGAAAGCCTTCGCTTGGCGTACCTGCGATAAAGCAGGTACGCCAAACCGTCCTTTTCTTTAACAACTCAACTACAGGTTGCATACTGTTCAAAGAATAAGTTATTGTATTATGCTTTCCTTAATGCTATAATAAACGCAGAATCCGGATTCAATAAATATTGTGA
>SVSA01000113.1 GCA_015064545.1 Oscillospiraceae bacterium
AAATTATGATCTTCGTCATAATCGAGTTGGCTCATATCCCCGGCAAATCTTTCCGCTAACGAGCAAGAGGAAAAAGACAGCAAAATTACGCAAGTAAAAATGATACATAACAGTTTTTTCATTTTGCATTCTCCTTTGCAGTTTTGCAAGAAGTGATGAGCATAACTCGCAACGAGGTACATTTAGAGGATAGCGCTTTGAAAGTTTGCTCATCTATATACTTTGTCCTATATAACAGTTCAAGCCAATATCCCGTTTCACTTGCTTCCTATAAAATCCTTTGTGCCTTGTGCGTATTGTGCTTCGTGAATATTTGCACCGATTGAGGTGCCGCTTCTGCCAATTTGGTTGGATATAATCGTTTCGTGATTGGCTTTCAGATGTTTAATAAGGTTTATAATATCAACCGAAAAGTCCATTGAAAGTTCGACGAGTTTGTTTTCTTTCATAGTAGCACCTACTATTCCATGATTATATCATAAAACCTTTAACATGTCAAATGATGCATCGCCTGCGGCGATATGATGTTTTTCGCTTCGCTCAAAATGATGTTGCTCCACTTTGTTCCGCAATGATGCGATGTTTGCCCCAAAATGTGGCGAAGCCACGCATCATTAAGCGGAGCTGTCATCATTGGCGGAGCCAACATCATTTGCCGAAGGCAAACATCATTCAAAAAAGCCTAATTTGTCTGGTAGACAAATTAGGCTTTTTTGTTGGCGGAGGGTGTGGGATTCGAACCCACGTGGGATTGCTCCCAAACGGTTTTCAAGACCGCCTCGTTATGACCGCTTCGATAACCCTCCAAGACGGATAACGTACTTAAAAGTATACACCAAAGCGGATGGTTTGTCAACTGTTTTTTTAGAGAATTGGCATACTGACAGGAAAAACAAGCAAAGCGGCAGAAAAAATATTTTACTTGGTTAAAAAAACTATTTACAGATTTCGGTTTTTGCGCTATAATGAAAGTAGATTGCCAAAGGAGGAAACTCATGAACGAATCTGCAAACAACCGAACCAAGCGCTTTCTTCTGCCCGCTTTGATCGTGGCGGCGGTGGCCATTCTTGTGCTGTTTGTTTTTCTGTTCCGCGATGCGGTGGTTCCCGGGTGGCACATCGATGGCGAGGATCGCTACTATCTTGTTTTCCCCTTCAAGCGTGCGTCGGGCGTGGAAGCGATCGACGGCAAGGACTATCTTTTTTCCGACTATGGGAAGAACCGTCTTTTGTACGGCTGGAACAAGTGGGACGGCAATCGGTATTATTCCGATGAGACCGGCGCGATCGTCAAGGGTGTTTACCGCATTGACGGTGAGGCATACAGCTTTGATCCGGTCAGCGGTATTCTGTACGCCGATCAGGCGCGGATTGTCGATGGAAAGCTGTGGTATTACAATGACCACGGGTTTTTGGCGTTTGGCATCGTTGAAATCGACGGCCAGAAGTTCTGCTTCAGCGAAAAGGGCAATTTGAAAAAGGGGCTGCAGGTCATCGATGGTAAAACCTATTATTTTGATCCGGAAAGCGAAGCCATGCGCTTCGGCTTGATCACCGTGAACGGCGCCACCTATTATTTTGGCGAAGACGGTGCCGCTGTAACCGGTGAGGTCGTGCTTGATGGCGTAACCTATGTGTTTGGCGAGGATGGCAAAAAGCTTTCTTAACCTCCCGAAATTAACTGCCGAATGAAAGGAAGTGTCCCTATGCAACAGATTCCGTATGAAGAAGCGTTTGGTCCCTACTCGTTCCCCGAAGGCTTCGAGGAGCGACTGAAGGGTCTGACTATTGAGGAGCAGATGAACTGCTACCGTACCACCGAGTATTCCTCCTATGCCATGACCGGATGGCGCGAACGAACCTACCGCTCGGGCTATCAGCGATTGGAGCGTTGCTCGGACGTACGGGCGCTGATCGTCAAGGACGGTCTTCTGATCGGTGTTATGATCCGTAACGATAATCGCCGCGACGTGCCCTGCTTTGCCGAGGAGCGGATTTGCACCTACTATGCAGATGACAACAACGGCGCCGGCAGCAAGACACGTATCGATTACGTCTATCTCGTTTGTGTGCCCTCGGATTTTGAAAAGGAGCCGTCATAAACCTCCGGTACGGAATGAACTCCGTATCCCCTTGTGATCGCTGTATCGCTTCTGTTTTTGCTTAAAATCTATATTAACTTTGGAAGGAATCCCTTATGACAAAGAAACTCAAGGCCGGTATCATCGGCGCGACCGGAATGGTCGGACAGCGTTTTATTACGCTTTTGAACAATCACCCCTATTTTGAAATTGCCGGTCTCGCCGCCAGCGCCCGCTCCGCGGGTAAGACCTATGAGGAGGCGATTGGCGAGCGCTGGAAGCTTGACATTGCCTGTCCCGAGGCGGTCAAGACGATGACGGTTCAGAATGCGGCTGAGGTGGAGCGCTTTGCCGAAGGGCTCGACCTGGTCTTCTGCGCTGTCGATATGAAGAAAGAGGAGATCAGGGCACTGGAGGAGGCCTATGCCAAGACCGAAACGCCGGTGATTTCCAATAACTCGGCGCATCGCTGGACACCCGACGTTCCGATGGTGGTTCCGGAGATCAACGATTCTCATCTGGCGGTTATTGAGGCACAGCGCAAGCGCCTCGGCACCAAGAGCGGCTTTATTGCCGTCAAGCCGAACTGCTCGATTCAAAGCTATGTCCCGATGCTGTCGGCGCTGCTCGACTATAAGCCGACGCGCGTGGTGGCTACTACGTATCAGGCAATTTCGGGTGCCGGTAAGACCTTCAAGGAATGGCCCGAGATGATCGACAATGTTATTCCTTACATCGGCGGCGAGGAAGAGAAGAGCGAGCAGGAGCCGCTCCGTATCTGGGGCCGCGTGGAAAACGGCGTGATCGTCAAGGCCGAAGCGCCGCTGATCACCACGCAGTGCATCCGCGTCCCGGTGACCAATGGCCATACGGCGGCGGTTTTTGTGGATTTTGAAAAGAAGCCGTCCAAGGACGAGATTCTTGCCTGCTGGAAGGAATTCAAGGGTAAGCCTCAGCTTCTCGGTCTGCCGTCTGCCCCTGCGCAGTTTATCACCTATTTTGAAGAGGATAACCGTCCTCAGGCCAAGCTCGATCGCGATATTTACGGCGGTATGGGCGTCACCTGCGGCCGTCTGCGCGAGGATTCGCTGTTTGACTATAAGTTTGTCGGTCTGTCGCATAACACCCTGCGCGGTGCGGGCGGCGGTGCCGTACTGATTGCCGAGCTTCTGACCGCCGAGGGATGGATTACGGCGAAATAATCCGATACGGGGTAAACGATCGTATTCTTCGGTTACAAAAAAATATCTTCGACTGTTTCGCAGTTGTTCTTAACAGAATAATGGCAAGCACGAAATATCGGCAGAGGGATGATATAATCCCCTTAAAGTAATCTTGAAAACTTTTTGTTTTTTCAAGTGTCTACTCTAAGGGGATTATATCAGACTTGTTTTCTCTGCCGATTTGTGATATAACGGGATTAGCGAAAAGCCTCTCCCTTTGGGAGAGGTGGCGGCGAAGCCGACGGAGAGGGTTAGATGATGGAAAGAAACGCCCTCTCACCCGCTATCGCGGGAGCTCTCCCAAAGGGAGAGCCTTAGGATGCGCGCAACTTTAGGGGTATGGGCTTTGTCCTGTGCCTTTGTAATACAAAGGCGAAACTGGCGATAAAACA
>SVSA01000114.1 GCA_015064545.1 Oscillospiraceae bacterium
GGCCAATGCTTCTCCAGCGGCTGAGAGATCGACCGCAATAATGTAGTTTTCCTTTTTGACCTCCAGCACCGGCGTAAAATCGCGGTCATACACTTTTACAACGCCGCGGAAGCTGTCATCTCTTGTGACAATCGCATAGCTACCGTCATCCGAAAGCGAGGCACCGGTAATGGGATAGTCAAATTTTTCGGTTTTGAGTTCAGCAAAAGAGTTAAACACCGAATAGGTACGTGAGGTATCGCCGCGGTCATACACAAGAAAATACTGCTCGGATGTCAACAGCATCGGACGGTAATATATATTCGTCTGGCGCAAGGCCAATACCCCCGAAGGGCGATATAATTCGGTGGAACCGGCATTGACAACAACAAGCTCGCCGCGATAGAGGCCGAAAGAGGAATCGGAATTGGCGCTGAACACCATCGATTCAAAGTTACCGTCCGACATCAAGCCGGAAAGATCAAGATCCTTAATCAGATATTGAAAGTTTTCGGCATTGATATCCTCGCCGAAAGCGGTCAGCATGGTTATGGCAAACACGATAGCAAAGAAAATCACAAGATATTTTAAAATACTGAATTTCTTGGCAATCGCCGTGTAATACGGATTTTCCTTAAACACAGCATCCGGATCAAAACGGATCTCCTGCGGAGGTGTTATCCTCACACGTTTTTTCTCAACGGTCGGGCGATTATGCGATCCGGTTGGTGCAGAGACTTTTTTGTCATCCTCCGAAATCGTACGTTTGTTTTCTTCTTCGGTCACAAGAACTCCTCCTTTCCGATCGGTTGATAGGATACGCGGTTCAGACAAAGGCCGCAGGCGGGCGCCGTCATACCGGCCCGTGCACGGTCACGAGAGGCTAAGATCGTCGGAATGTCCTGCGGTATCAGCTTACCTTCCGACACAGCAACCAAGGTTCCGACAAGAATTCTGACCATATGGTACAAAAAGCCATTGCCCGCAACCGAAACGGTTACGGTATCGTTATATCGTGTAACGTCACAGCGATAGATTGTTCGCACCGGATCGACAATATCCGAGCCGGCCGCCATCAACGCCGAAAAGTCATGCGTACCGAGAAAGGCCGTTGCGGCCTGCTGCATCACCGCCTCGTCCAAACGGCGCGGTATATGCCAGGCAAGCCCCACAGAAAACGGATCGCGTTCACGATGATTCTGAATGGTATACACATATTCCTTCCACATCACATCATAACGTGGATGAAAGGCGTCCGCCACGCATACGGCAGACAGCACTGCAATATCCTCCGGCAAGGCCGCGTTCATAACGGTGGCAATCTTATCGACCGGAATCCGGTTGGCGCCCTCCTCGGGAACCAGTGTAGCCTTAAAATCGCGGGCATGGACGCCACTGTCGGTACGGCTGCACCCGGTAATGGCACAGGGCACACCAAAGGTACGTTCTGCCGCACGGCCGAGCATTTCCTGTATGGAGAGGCCGTTCTTCTGCACCTGATAGCCGCAGTAGTTTCTGCCGTTATATGCGATTGTCAGAAGATATTTCATAGCGTTCTCCATCCTGAGATCAAAGGTGAATGCCGGGTAAGAAGCGATTCATGCACAGAATCGCTGCGCCGAGCGCGATCACAAAAAGTAACAACACGAAATCTCCGATGCCGAGTGTCAGCTTTGTCATACGGGTTCGGCCGCTGCCGCCGCGGTAGCAGCGACATTCCATGGCAACCGCAAGGTCACCGGCTCGGCGAAAGGCCGAAATAAAGAGCGGAATCAAGACCGGAATAAAGGCTTTGGCTCGTTTGATCAGACCGCCGCTGGAAAAATCAGCTCCCCTTGCCTTTTGGGCATTCATGATCTTATCGGTCTCCTCAATCAACGTCGGAATAAACCGCAGGGCAATGGTCATCATCATGGCGAATTCGTGCACCGGTAGCTTGAATACCTTCAGGGGGGACAAAAGACGCTCCAAGCCATCGGTCAGCATAATGGGCGATGTGGTATAGGTGAGAAGCACCGAGGCTCCGATCAACAGGGCCACAATGCGCACCGCCATGACCACCGCAAACAAAAGTCCTTCCAAGTATATCTCCACAACACCGAGATCAGCAAGCAAGGTATCTCCGTCATGAAAGAAAACATTGTAAACCGTCGTAAAGGCAAGAATAAACATCAGGGGCTTAATCCCCTTGAGATATACCTTCAGCGGAACACCGGAAACAAGCATCATTCCCAATGTAGCCGCAACCAAAAGACCATAGCTCCACAGATTACCGCACAAAAAGACCGTAACGATATAAAGCACCGAGACAAGAATCTTCATGCGTGGATCGCGTCGATGCAGAACCGAATTACCGGGAAAATACTGGCCCAGGGTAATATCTTTAAGCACGGCCGTCACCTCCCCTGACACGGAGGATTTCGGCTCTGGCCTCCTCAACCGTAAAAACATCGGTTCGAACATCGACACCGCGCGCCTTCAGCGCCAGCATAAACCGTGTAATCTGCGGTACATCCAGACCAACCTCGGTCAGACGATCGGCACAACCGAAGATTTCGCGGCAGGTACCGCTCATGGCAATGGTTCCGTGATCCATGACAATCAGGCGATCGGCATATCGTGCCATATCCTCCATACAGTGACTGACAATAATCACCGTGTTGTTACGGCGTCGTTGATAGGAGTGAATCCCTCCTAAAATTTCTTCGCGCCCGACAGGATCAAGGCCTGCCGCCGGCTCATCCAAAATCAGAACCTCGGGATCCATAGCCATGATACCGGCAATGGCCACACGGCGCTTTTGTCCGCCCGAAAGGTCGAAGGGCGACGCCGAAAAGCAATCCTCGGGGATTCCGACAAATTCGGCGACCTCGTGAATGCGCCGTTCTATTTCGCTATCCTCAAGCCCCAAATTCTTCGGGCCATAAGCAATATCGGCATAAACGGTTTCCTCGAACAGCTGATATTCCGGATACTGGAACACAAGGCCGACCTGAGCACGGATGGTCCTTCCGTCTATTCCCTTTTCGTTGATATCCTTTCCCTTCAAAAGCACGGTACCCGCCGTTGGCTTCAGCAGACCGTTAAGAAGCTGAACAAGGGTGGATTTTCCACAGCCGGTGTGACCGATCAGACCGGTAATCCGTCCGGCCTCAAAGCCAACGCTGACATCATTCAGTGCTTTTTGGGCAAAGGGAGTTCCCTCTCCGTAGAGATAGGAAACCTGTTTCACTTCCAGAATGTTCATAACAGCAGTGAAGCGAGCAACGACGCCCCCTCCTCTTCCCCGAGAATATCGCGCGGCAGAGCCAGTCCTACCTCGTTCAAATCATAAAACAGCTCGGTAACCTGCGGAACGTCCAGCCCGACGGCACGCAGCTTGTCAACCTGCGAAAAAACCGCCTTGGGGGTACCGTCAAGATATACCTCACCGTCGCTAATGACTACCACGCGGTCTGCACCGATAGCTTCATCCATGTTGTGGGTGATATGAACCACCGTAATTCCCTTTTCACGATTCAGCGACGTAATAGTCTTCATGACTTCCTTGCGTCCTTGCGGATCGAGCATCGCGGTCGACTCATCAAAAATGATGCACGTTGGAAGCATGGCAATAATACCGGCAATCGCTACACGCTGCTTCTGACCGCCCGAAAGGCGATGCGGCGCATGGCGGGCA
>SVSA01000115.1 GCA_015064545.1 Oscillospiraceae bacterium
TAACATATTAAGAGATTTACAAGGAAAAGATTTTGATCCACTTAAGGTAAATTCGGAATTCGAACAACTTTGCGAACGTGTAAAAGCGTTAATTGTTACTAAACAAAAAGAATCGTAATCCTCGCCCCGCCTCGCGCGGGGCTTCTTCTTCGTTTTCCGCATATCAAAAGCCACCACAAAAATGTGGTGGCTTCAATTTTGCCGCTAATTTTGCACGCCATCCGTTCGTGTTTTCTTCGATCCGCTAACGATTCCCGCCAAAGCGATCACACCACCATCTCTCTCCACACAAACCACTTAAAACGCAAAAAGCTCTTGACAAATGAATCCGAATCCGCTATAATGATAGAGTAAAAGCCATCGGACAGAGGAGTACCCGTTTCCCCTTCCCTCAGAGAGCGACGCATTTGGTGCGAGCGTCGTGGGCAAGGCGCGGCGAAGTCGCTGTTCGGCTGCGGAAGGAACGCGGCACACGCCGTCAGTAGAATCCGCCGTCCTGCGGGCGTTAACCGCATCGAGTGCGCACGTTTGTGCGAAATCAGGTGGTACCGCGCTGTCAAAGCGTCCTGTTTTGACGGGGCGTTTTTCTTTTTTTACGCTCCGATCATGATCTGTTGCGCCGTCAAAACGGCAAGGAGGATTTCATCATGCAGAACGAACTGCCAAAAAATTATGCCCCGGCGGAATTTGAGGATCGACTCTACCGCTTTTGGGTAGAAAAGGGTTATTTCCGCCCCTCCGAGGACGAAAGTGCCCCGCCCTACACCATTGTCATTCCCCCGCCCAACATCACCGGCCAGCTCCATATGGGCCACGCACTGGACAACACCCTACAGGACATCCTGATCCGCTATAAGCGTATGTCCGGCTTCCGCACCCTGTGGCTTCCCGGCACCGACCATGCCTCCATTGCTACCGAGGCAAAGATTGTCGAAGCCATGCGCAAGGAAGGCTTGACCAAGGAAGATCTCGGCCGCGAGAAGTTCCTGGAGCGTGCCTGGGAATGGAAGCATCAATACGGCAATCGCATTGTCTCACAGTTAAAGAAGCTCGGCTCCTCCTGCGACTGGTCACGCGAGCGCTTCACTCTCGACGAGGGCTGCTCCAAGGCCGTCCGCAAGGTCTTTAAGCAGCTCTATGACAAAGGGCTCATCTATCGCGGTGAACGCATCATCAACTGGTGCCCGCACTGCAAGACCTCCATTTCCAATGCCGAGGTCGAATATGAGGAACAGGACGGCAACTTCTGGCATATCCGTTACCCCATCGTCGGCGGCAACGGCTTTGTCGAAATTGCCACCACCCGTCCCGAGACGATGCTCGGTGATGCCGCCGTAGCGGTTAATCCCGCCGACGAGCGTTATCAGCACCTGATTGGTAAATACGCCCTGCTTCCACTTGTCGGCCGTCGGATTCCGATCGTTGCCGATGAACACGCCCAGCTTGACAAGGGCACCGGCTGTGTCAAGATCACACCGGCCCATGACCCCAACGACTTTGAGGTTGGCCGCCGTTGCCATCTGCCGATGGAGGTCGTCCTCACCGACGAAGCCAAGGTAACCGAAAACTACCCGAAGTATGCCGGCATGGATCGCTATGAGGCGCGCAAGGCCATTCTTCACGATCTGAAAGAGGGCGGCTATCTGGTAGAAACCGAAAACCTGAAGCACGAGGTCGGCACCTGCTACCGTTGCGGTACCACCATCGAGCCGATGATCAGCCTGCAATGGTTTGTCCGTATGGAGCCCTTGGCCAAGCCCGCCATTGAAGCCGTACGCGAGGGCAAGGTTCGCTTTGTTCCCGAACGCTTTGACAAAAACTATTTCCATTGGATGGAAAATACGCAGGATTGGTGCATTTCCCGTCAGCTTTGGTGGGGACACCGTATTCCCGCCTACTACTGCGATTCCTGCGGCCACACGGTTGTGGATCCCGACGGCTGCGAGGTTTGCCCCAAGTGCGGCGGCCATATGACGCAGGACGGCGACACCCTGGATACCTGGTTCTCTTCCGCGCTCTGGCCCTTCTCGACGCTGGGATGGCCTGAGGAAACCGAGGATCTCAAGACCTTCTATCCCACAAGCACGCTCGTAACCGGCTACGATATCATTACCTTCTGGGTTTCCCGCATGATCTTCTCGGCGCTGGAATATACCGGCGAGGTTCCCTTTGACACTGTGCTGATCCATGGTCTTGTCCGCGATGCGCAGGGACGCAAGATGTCAAAATCACTCGGAAACGGTATCGATCCGCTTGAAATTATCGATAAGTACGGAACCGATGCCCTCCGCTTTGCGCTCGCCACCGGCAATTCTCCCGGTAACGATATGCGCTTCTCGGACGAGAAAATTGAGGCCGCCCGTAACTTCAACAATAAGATTTGGAATGCCTCTCGCTTTGTCCGTATGAATCTCGACATCGAGACGGTTGCTTTGCCCGAAACCGAAGCGCTGGCGCTGGAGGATAAGTGGCTGCTTTCGCAGTTCAACCGTTTGGTATCCGAGGTGCGTGACAATCTCGACCACTATGAGCTCGGCATTGCCCTTTCGAAGCTGTATGACTTCATTTGGGATATCTTCTGCGACTGGTATATCGAGCTGGTTAAGCCCCGCTTGAATGCCAAGGGCACCGAAGAAAACCTCGTTTGTCAGAATGTCATCGCTTGGGTGCTTTCCCATACCATGAAGCTCCTTCACCCTTACCTGCCCTTCATTACCGAGGAAATCTGGCAGGCCCTCCCTCATGACGGTGAAAGCATTATGGTTTCTGCCTATCCGCAGCCCTCCGAGACCTTGAATTTCCCCGATGAAGAGGCTGCCATGGGGCGTATCATCACCATGATCAAGGCTATTCGGAATCGCCGTGCCGATATGAATGTGCCCCCGTCCCGCAAGGCCAAGCTGTATCTCGTTTCCTCGCACAGCGAAACCTTTAATGAGAAAATTTCGCTCTTCTTTGTCCGTCTGGCCTCGGCCTCCGAGGTGGCTTATGTCGACAGCTACGCCGATGAGGGCGCCGTCCAGATCGTCACCGACTCGGCCACTGCCTATATTCCGCTGGCCGACATGATCGATACCGAAAAGGAGCTGGCCCGTCTGACCAAGGAGAAGGACAACCTTCTCGGCGAAATCGCCCGTCTCGAAAAGAAGCTGTCCAACGAAGGCTTTGTCGCGAAAGCCCCCGCCGCTGTTGTGGAAGGCGAGCGCGCCAAGCTGGCCAAATACCGCGAAACGCTGAGCGGTATTGAAACCGCCATCTGTCAGCTTCCCAAGGCTTGATAGATCGGCGATTCGGATAAGAACCTATGGAACAAGCAAAGCTTGATCGCATCAACGCTCTGGCACGCAAGAAAAAGGCCGAAGGCTTAACCCCCGACGAAATTCTCGAACAACGCGCCCTGCGCGAGGAGTATATCCTGGAATTCCGTGCCGGTCTGCGAGGTATTCTCGATAACACCTATATTGAGTATCCCGACGGCACACGTGTCAAGGTGGAGCAAAAAAAGCAACCATAACCAAAAATCAAAACCACCGGTTCAACCGGTGGTTTGCACAGCCCCTATAAGGGGCAAATACAGGCTTAACCCCTGAAAGGGGCACAGAAAGTTTGACATCGCATTACAATCTCAGGCAGCCGCTCACGTG
>SVSA01000116.1 GCA_015064545.1 Oscillospiraceae bacterium
TTGCGAAAATGGAGAATCTACGTTATACACTAAAGGTGTATACGTAAGATCGGATTACGATCTTTATACCCAAGTATATGCTGTAGAGAACTCTAATATTGAGATTCCTCTTGTATCGGCTATGACAAAAAGTGATGTTGAAACTACAGCGATAGATCACAAAACGTATATATACCTGAAAATGTTTTTGAAAGATGATCCTCGCATACAAATAGAGCTATCTGGTCCATATCAATATAATGATAATTGGTATTTTATACATACGGGTGAAACTTGGATCATAAGTGATGAATTTGTTGCAATGCTGATAGACAATAATATTGTGGGCGAATAATTTTGATCCCTGTTTGTTATAGTTAGGAAAAGGCAAATTCTCAATACTCTTTGCCCAATAACGATCCTCCGCGATCATACAAAAAGGAGACCCTCTTGGATAAGCTCAGAATCGGCGTCTTTGGCATCGGACGAGGCATGGACATTGCCAAAAACTTTATGCTTCTGGATTGCGATGCGGTCGCGATCTGCGACAACCGCAAGGAGCGTCACGAAGCCGCCGCGAAACAATTTGACACCCCTGTTGCCGTCTACGACGACTTCGACCGTTTTCTGGAACACGGACTCGACGCGGTCATCTTGGCTAACTATTTTCACGAGCATGCCCCGTACGCGATGAAGTGCTTTGAAAAAGGTATTCACGTTTTCTCGGAATGCATCAGCAACGGCACGAAGGCCGAGGGGGTAGCGCTCATTCGCGCTTTTGAGCGCCATCCCGTTGTCTATATGCTTGCCGAAAACGATCCGCAAATGATTTTCAACCGTGAAATCAAGCGGATTTGCGACACCGGAACGCTCGGCAAGATTCTGTACGCCGAGGGGGAATACGATTCTCTCTTCGATCAAGGTGAAAACAAAATTCCCTGCTGCACCGTCACCGATTTCAAACCTACCGATGCACAGCTTGCACAGTACGAAAAAGCACGGCAAACACCCTGACCAAAACGATATAGCAACCAAAAACCGTATGCCGTTGCTTCTAACGGCATACGGTTTTTGGATTCGGCGCCAAGAAAAAACAGCATCCTTTGCTAAGTCCTTCCGCCTTTTCCGGAAACTACATTTGCAATCGAACACGCGGTATGGTATACTGTAAGCGAGCTCAGAGCTACAAAAGCGTGAGCTCCATTCCAACCGAAGGAGGTACTCTCCATGAAAAAATGGATGCTTACCATCATCAGTACTGCGCTTCTCGCCGCGTTTTTTACCGTCGGTGCTGCGGCCGCCACCCAACATACCGTCGTTCGGGGCGATACCATGTGGAAGATCGCCGTCACCTATCGGATGGGACTCAGCGAGATCCGCGCCGCGAATCCGCAGATTGCCAATCCGAACCTCATCTATCCCGGTCAGGTATTGATCATTCCCGAGGCGGAGGCTTCGGTAACTGCCTACGAAAACGAAGTCATCCGCCTGGTCAACGACATTCGCCTTGAAAACGGCCTTGCTCCGCTGACAGCGCATTGGGAGCTGAGCCGCGTGGCCCGCTACAAATCACAAGACATGAAGGAAAACCGGTATTTTTCCCATACCAGCCCGGTTTACGGCTCGCCCTTCCAAATGATGAAAAGCTTCGGACTCTCCTACCGAAGTGCCGGCGAAAACATCGCACGCGGCCAGCGCACCCCACAAGAGGTTGTCACAGCCTGGATGAACTCCTCCGGACATCGCGCCAATATTCTGAATGCGTCCTTTACGCATATCGGCGTCGGATATGTCTCTGACGGGAACTATTGGACGCAGATGTTTATCGGACGCTGATGCTATCTCATAACCGAAAAACCGCTCGGTCGGGTGAAACCCCGACCGAGCGGTTTTTTGGGCGTGACGCACGCATGGCGCGCTCTCAGTCCTTGGAAAATTCGAGAATATCGCCTGCCTCGCAGTCGAGAACCTCGCAAATCGCAGCCAGCGTTGAAAAACGGATGGCAGTCACCTTATTATTCTTGATTTTGGAGAGATTGACATGAGAAATTCCCACACGCTCTGCCAGCTCGTTCAAGGACATTTTTCGCTCGACCATCATGCGGTCCAGCCGTAACACAATTTTTCCCATAGAATCCCCTTATAAAAGTCCGTCCACATCGTTTTCCAGCGCGGCTCCGTGAACGAAAAACTGCGTCAGGCAAAGAACGAGAATGCCGGTCAGGATACCGCCCAGATTGAGGCTGATTTCCACCGTTTCCAAACCGGTTACCAAGCGGATGATCGCACTCATCAGCAGTCCTACCAAGGGAACGGCGATCGTCAAGAAACCAATCGCCTTCATGCGGCGAATCGTTTCGGGATGGAAGGGCGTACGGTTTTCCGAGCTCTTGAAAATCCAATGCAAATGGTGAAACACCACCGTCATGAGCACCAGAAGAAGGGAAGCCCCCATGCCGAAGAGAATAAAGGTCGTTTTGTCCACCATGCCGTCCACAACCGGCGCATGAATCTCAAAGCCGTACACCTCAAGCTCTGCTCCACAGCAGTCTTTGGCATCAAAGGCGACAAAGTTGCCAAGATATTGCGGCGCTATCGCGGCGCAAACGGTCGCCGCGGCCATCAAGGCGGCTCCTACGATATGAAAAATTTGCAAAATTTTGGTAGCAACGGTTACCAGTTTATGAATCCCTTTCATGTCTTTATCTCCTTTTGTCGGTTTATTTGAGAACAGTATAGCACATTTTTTAATGCTTGTCAATACTTTTTTAATGTTTGTCGTTAACTTTTTTTGAAAAGCCATTTTTTCACCATGTCAGCAGATCCCCCCTTCCCGTTTGAAAACAGACTTGACAAAACCGGAAAATAGCGGTATACTGATGATATCATCGCCGTAAACTGACGGCAGAAAAAAATTGAGGTTATGCCATGGAAAAATTCATCCCCGTCGTGGTCATCAAGGAGCTTTCCGAGACCGATACGATTTTAACAGCCCTGAAGGGCGCGGGCATTCATTGTGCCGAGATCACCTTCCGCACCGCTTGTGCCGCTGAGGCGATTGCCTATGCCGTAAAGAACCACCCCGACATGGAGGTTGGTGCCGGCACGGTTATCAACGCCGCGCAGTGCGAGGCGGCTCTGGCGGCCGGAGCCAAGTTTATTGTCTCCCCCGGCCTTTCGGTCGCTGTCGCCGAGATCTGTAACGAAAGAAACATCCCCTATTATCCCGGTTGTGTAACGCCCACCGAGATCATGCAGGCACTGGAGCTGGGGATCACCACCGTCAAGTTCTTCCCTGCCAACATCTACGGCGGCCTCAAGGCACTCAAGGCGCTGTCCGGCCCCTTCCCGCAGGTGAAGTTCATCCCTACCGGCGGTGTGGATCGCGGCAATATCGACGAATTTCTGGCCTTTGATAAGGTCGCGGCCATCGGCGGCAGCTTCTTTGTGAAGGAAGCGCTCGAAGCCATGGCAAAGAAAGGAGAATAATCATGAGAGTTGTAACCTTTGGTGAAATTATGCTGCGGTTGGCCCCGAACGGCTATTACCGCTTCTTCCAGAACGATCAGATGCAGGCTACCTTTGGTGGCGGCGAGGCCAACGTGGCCGTCTCGCTGGCCAACTTCGGCCTGGACA
>SVSA01000019.1 GCA_015064545.1 Oscillospiraceae bacterium
GTCTCCGAACAGTGGGATGCGGATGCCGAACCGCAAGAGCCTTCGCTCTATTCGTCCGCGTGGCAACTCCCCGTCCACCCGGCACTGAAACGCACGGTATCCTACTCTGTTGTGATATATTTAGTATAACACATCTTTTCGGGGAATGCAAGGCGTTTTGAAAAAAACCTGGCGGAAAATACAGAAAAATCGCGGCTTCGACCTTGACAAATTTATAGGGATTTGGTATACTTTTTTCAGTAAAAGAAAAGAGGAAAAAAATGAAGCACATTTTGAATCAAACCTTTGATGCGGAGCGCGCACTCTATGGGCTGACGGATGCCGAGGTGGAGCATTGCCGCTTTGAAGGTGCGGCAGACGGAGAGTCTGCATTTAAAGAAGCGCGTGAGATCGCCGTCAGGGATTGCGATTTTTATCTTCGCTATCCGTTTTGGCACACGGTGCGTGCCGAGCTTTCCGAGGTCCGTATGTATGAGACCTGCCGTGCCGCGCTCTGGTATGCGCAGGATATCGCGATCGACCGCTCAAGGCTTTTCGGCATCAAGGCCTTGCGTGAATGCTCCAATATCTCTCTTCGCACAACCGAGGTCAGCAGCGCGGAGTTTGGTTGGTTCTGCAAGGACGTCACGATCGAGGACAGCTCTCTTTCGGGAGAATATCTTTTCATGCACAGCGAGGGGCTGACCCTGCGTAACGTTTCGCTCAAAGGGAAATATTCCTTCCAATACTGTAAAAACGTAGAGATCTTCGATTCGTTTCTCGATACCAAGGATGCATTTTGGGAGAGCGAGAACGTAACCGTATATAACAGCACCGTGAAAGGGGAATACCTTGCATGGTACGCAAAGAATCTGCGCCTTGTAAACTGTAAGATCATTGGAACACAGCCGCTCTGCTATGCAAAGGGTGTTACGCTTGAAAACTGCACGATGGAGGCCTGCGACCTTGCGTTTGAGTATTCTCTCGTGAGCGCGGACGTGCACGGCCATATCGACAGCGTGAAAAATCCTCTTGCCGAGAGCCGTATCGTTGCCGATTCGATCGGCGAGATCATTCTGGATGAAAACCGCAGAGACGGCGGCAGCGCCGAGATCCTCGTTCGTACATAAATTTTCGTTTTGATGAAAGTTTTTCCGAAAAGCGGAAAGAATATAACCGATGCTATTTGGAAAGTGAGGGGCTTTTTATGCCTTGGGTTGCACTTGCGTTTTCTCTGGCGCTTTGTCTTGCCTTTGCGGCTACCTATTATCCCTTTCGCCGTACCTTCGGCTGCGGTAAAAGCACGCGCAATCCCGATCCGTTATGCTATATGCACGATGAGAAGGGAACGAAGGACTACGAAGGGCATAAGCGCTCCATCGAAGCAGTGCTTGCCGCCCCGTTTGAGAGCGTGTTTATCACCTCGAAGGACGGACTTCGCCTTGCCGCAAAATATTACGAGGGCGATCCGGGCGCGCCGGTCGTGATCTTCTTTCACGGGTATCGCAGCAATGCGATCCATGACGGCTGCGGGCTCTACTGTATTGCGAGAGAGCTTGGATACCACGTTCTCATGTGCGATCAGCGTTCGCACGGAGAAAGCCTTGGAAGAGCGCTCAGCTTCGGTGTTCTGGAGAGGGAGGATGCCCGTCTTTGGGCGGAATACGCGGCTAAGCGGTTTGCGGATGCGCCGATCTTTCTCTCGGGCATTTCCATGGGCGCGGCAACGGTACTGATGGCCGCATCGCTTCCGCTTCCGAAAACGGTCGTCGGCATTCTTGCCGATTGCCCGTATTCATCCCCACGCGATATTATCACAAAGGTGCTTGCGGATATGAAGCTGCCCGCAAGGCTCGTGTATCCCCTCGTCCGCCTCGGTGCAAGGCTCTACGGCGGCTTTGATCCCGATGCGGCGGATGCCGTTTCCTCCGTCGCGCAGAAAACGCCCCCGATCCTGATCGTTCATGGCCTCGCGGATGGCTTTGTTCCCGCTGAAATGTCCATGTGCATCGATGCTGCCGCAAGCGGTGAGCACCGCCTCGTTCTCGTTGAGGGCGCGGATCACGGAAAAAGCTATACTGTTGCTCCCGAGCTGTATGTTTCCGTATTCAAGGAATTTTGTGCCGCCTGCCTTGATGCAAGGCAGGAAACAAAATAAAAAATTGCTTTTCACTGTGTGAAAGCGGAAATTTAACGGGAAATTTCATATTCAATCTTGACAATTCCGTTGATTTGTGATAGAATAATTGTCGTCATAAATCAAGGGGTATCGCCTAGTGGTCAGGGCAGAGGACTTTGACTCCTCCATCGTTGGTTCGAATCCAGCTACCCCTGCCAACAAAAATAGAACTTTTGTTTATCAAAAGTTCTATTTTTGTTTATCCAAGCCGCAGGCTTGGCATATCATCAGCCCCTGTGGGGCTGGATATCATCACGGCAACGCCGTGTATCTCATCACTCGTAAGAGTGCATTTTCCTGCGGCTTGATGATATACAACACTTCGTGTTGATGATATACCGCAACTTGTTGCGGATGATATACACGCCTTCGGCGTGATTTGGATGCGAGAAAGTAATAATCTCTTGACTGAACTGTTGAAATATGGTATGATACAGGTAAAGGAGGTGATTGGCGTGTATCGCTTTACTCCACCCAAAAAATATAAACATGCATATATCTTTTTTAATATCGCAATTATTATTTCAATTATTGTTACAGCGGCTTTATTTCATGATCACATTGAGATTTTCGGCATCCCAATTGCCCTTTGGTTGCTTTTTAACGGTTTATGGTCAGTTAATTCCAACTGGTACTCTTGGTTTCATCGCAACGATAAATCTTCATCTTCTCACGGATTTTGGCTAATATGCTTGATAAGTGGCATCGCTATGAGCATACTTCTTTTTGTTATACATTTACTGATGTGATGTCGGACACCTTTTGTTCGTTTTTACCTCTGCTTAGACACCTTTTTACTCATTTAAGGCAAAAGGAAAAGACCACCTCATGGTGGTCTTTTCCTTTTGCTTAATCAGTGGAGGGAATCGAACGGGCGGGTGTTGAATGACGCCACGGTGTGGCGTCAGACCCCGCCCTGACTGAGCCCGCAGGCGAGACCGATTCCCCTCGGCTCCACCAAAGCAGCTATACAGAGAAATCTCGCCGATTACGTAATCACGCCCTCTCCTGCGGTGCTTCGTAAGGAAGCTCAACAAGGAAACCGTGTTCGGCACTTTGTCCGTCAATCGTCATACTCGCCTCAACGAACCATGCCACAACACCGGTATAGGAAAAATAAATTTTCCCCTCATCACTCAAGAACCGATCAAAAACGATCTTTTTGCCGCTTTCTTTACCACAGTCTCGGATATACTTCTCAACCGATTTCCGACAAAGCTCCAAATCAAAATTCCGAATCGCTTGCCGAACAGATTCCGGTAAATCATCGGGATACACCATACCTTCTGACCACCTGCAGATGCTTCCGTCGGTTCGTACGCCAATATGAATGTTATCGGTGGTCACAAGTCCCTCGCAAACGCGATAAAAATTTATCGTTGAATAGTTCTCGTGATTAACCACCCTCGTGGTTACATACGCCCCGTCGCGAACAAATCCCCATGTTTCGGCCGCAAATTCGGTGGCAATACGAAGAACATCTTCATCGGAAACCGCTTGGCCATCCGTTTCGGGAAAGTACTCATCAAAGATTCCGACAATCCTTCCTGTTGTTCTTTCGCAATTGACCTGATATCGCTTGTCTTGGGAAACATATGTATCTCGCAACCGTCCATATCGTTCCACAGTATCGGTATATTGAAGCTCCACTTCGGTACCGAATAGGATTTCGGTACGCGGGGGAATCCCCTCTTCTTTGGGATGTGTAATCGTTTGATTCACAAAAGGTGCCGTTCTGAAAATACCGTTTCCGGCAATCGACAACACATCATACGCGCCGTAAACCGTTAAATACGCAGTGGAATCCTCTTCTTGACAGGCCGAGAAAAGAGGGAAACAAAGCGAAACAATAATGATGAACAGTATAGAAATACCTTTCGTTTTTTTCATAATTGTCCATTCCTTACACGCTATTCCATTGTGATAAAAACACGATGCTCAGCATCCGTCGTTATAACTACGGTTTCATCGGAGCCATATAAAGCCGCAACACAGCTGTCCGCATTGTCAAACGCCTCTTCGTAGGTATTTCCTCTTGCAAGTGAAGCATAGAATTCGCATAGCCAGGGAATTACCTGTGCGCACGCAACGGCATCACGAAACGCAACAACATTTTGAGCGCCTTGAGCAGCAAGAGCTTCCGCAAAATTTTGTGGCGGGGAACTGTTTGGATATCCAGCACCCGTATAACATGAGGCAAGAACAACCAATTCTAAGTCAGATAAACAGTTGGGAGACATCTCCATAATATCAAGATATGTCACCTCGCTTCCATCGCTCATCTCCACCTTCAAAGGTGCTCCATGTGCCATTAAGGTCAAAATGGAAGAAGAGCACAAATGAACCTTCAAGTCTTTCTCGTCATACGGCATTATATCATCGTAACATTCTTCAATGGTTTCATATCCCATATCAAGCAAACTATTATGAACAGATGAAAAATAACTATTATGAGGAATTACATGCGTAGTATCTTCAATTGCCATAATTGATGCATCATGAATTCGATGCAAATACCACTCGTCCTTATAGCTGGTATTGTCAAGATATTCTCGCTGCTTCATATTGAGCCCATTTGGTGATTCAAAAAGACCTTTATAATTTACATCAAGAACAAGATCATATGTCGTATACCCAATGGAAGAACGCGCTTTGATTTTATAAGATCCGTTATTAGTCAATGTTATCTGCCACTGCTGCGTTGTTGTATCAGAATACGGAAGTTGGATAATTGCCGCCATGTTTGACAAGGGGTTTTCCGGATCTACAGATAGTGCTAACCCACTTTGGGCAGAAAGTATTTTATAATAACCGTCACCAAGGGCTGAAATCGTCCATTTTTGGTATTCACCACCGTCAATGGGAAACTGCTCCATAACCGCTCCAGCTTCAGAATAATCCGGTGCCTTATCATTGTCAATTTGCATAAAAATTTCATAGGATCGATTCTCAATAAAGTATGTACCTTGTGGAACCGCCGTTACGAAAATAGAACAACTTCCCCAAACTTGCGTAATTATGTGTCGGAATCGTAAAATTGCCGTTCCAGAAGAAACACCCGTAACTTTTCCGGATGGATCTACGGTCGCAACACTATCATCTACAACCATGTTTGAGTTTACAATACTCCAATCATACCAGTTATTAGAACCATTTGCATTCGACGGTGTTTTTACAGGATACACATATCTAGATTGTTCAGGAGCCAAGTAAAAAGAATCATAAGTTAGGCTCGTCAGTGGAACAAATGAGTAAACTTTATAGAATCCAACTGACGAAAAGTGTGTATTACTGAGATTGAAAGCCGAGGACGAATAATACATTTTATAACCTCGAATACGCGCATCGGTTGATTCACTTTTCAAAGCATTTCCAGCAGAGGATATTGCAATCGACCACAGCTGGTTCGTACTTCCTGTATAAGGCGCTATCGAAATTGTCTTTGTTACAGGATCCGCTGTTAAGCAACGTGTTAAATCATAACTGACATAAACAACATAATCTCCACTACTGTCTTGTTCGTAAAACAACCACTTGTAATACGCATGAGCTGATGTGCTTGTGCTATTAGAATAGCGTAATCGAGTCACCTCTGATCCAGACTCCGTATTTCCAAGTAAAAAACCATCAGACATAAATGCAATATAATATTCAACTCCTATTCCTCTTTCTGAGACTTGTTTTGCATTTTGAATATCTGGAATAGTAGCTTTTTCAAAGTTTGGTAACGGGCGATTCTCTTCATCAGCGATATAATCCGGCGTATTGTGCCCTTCTAAATCAGCATCGGTAAATGTACTATCTGTTACCTGCTTTATTTTTTCTAAGGATATTGCACTAACGACATAATGACATTCAATACTAATCAAAAGAAATAACGATATAAGAAAAGTAGTACAGCGTTTCATGAATAATCCCTCCTGTTTTGATCCGAGAATTCTTTACGACACATCATCAAAAAAGCGCACAAAGCCAATCTTCCCATCGACTCTGCGCGCCATCGAAAATAATTTTTGGATTTTGTTGCCAAATTGACAAAGATGCAGAGCCGCAAGATAACCGATATACGCCGATCATAACAACCCCCTCCTTTCTTTTTTCTGTTTATAGTATACTATAATTAAAGATATATGTCAAGTTATATTTTCAAATATAACCAAATCACGAAACCGTTTTTGCTCCGCTCTTCTTATAACCCCAAAAAACAACGTCGCGGAAGGCAAGCTTCCGCGACGCATGACATTAGTTTGAAAAATTTATGGGGTTAGTCAAATGAAGGCTCGAAGCAAGGCATCAGCTCCAGCTTAAAGAGATTGGCCGCGTGCTTGCGGTCGATGAGCGCCTTTTTATCGGGATCGTCGATCTCTCCGGTACGAATATACCGATCCAGCTCTGCATAGGTAAAACCAAGGTTATCCTCGTCGGTCTTTCCGCAAAGGCCGTCGATCGGGATTTTATCCACCAGCGCACGGGGCAGATCGAGCAAATAGCCGATTTCTTTAACCTCCGCCACGGTCAAACGGGACAGCGGGCTGAAATCGCCGACCGAATCGCCATAGCGTGTTGAATATCCCACCCAATCCTCCGAAAGGTTACAGGTATTGGCTACACGGCCGTTACAGCTTTGCGAAACCGCATACAGCGTAGTCATGCGAATGCGGGGCGGCAGATTGGTCAGCGATTGTGTCGTAACCGAAAGCGATTCCGGCAGATTCTTAACGACGCCCTCGACCGCATCCTGAATATTGACCACGTAATGACGGATGCCGAGATGATTCACAACGGCGTAAGCACAATCGATATCGTGCTGCACACCGCAGGGCATCAGAACACCAATCACGCGCTCCTTTCCAAGCGCTTCCACACAAAGCGCCGCCACGATCGAGCTGTCCTTACCGCCAGAGATACCGACAACAGCGTTACAGCCCTTTCCGTTCTTCTCAAAAAAATCACGGATCCAACGAACACAATCGTTTTTTACTTTTTCTGCCTGAAACATAGATAATCCCTCTCCCAAAACGAATCGATAAGAAAAAAGCCTCGATTTCTCAAGGCTTTTGGCGACGATCTTCGCCGCTGGTGGACCTGGAGGGGTTCGAACCCTTGACCTCTGCGTTGCGAACGCAGCGCTCTCCCAGCTGAGCTACAAGCCCGTACGCGATTATTATACCGCTGTCACATGCTTTTGTCAAGAGGAATTTCGCAAAATATTGACCGCATCCATGAAAAACAAGCCTCTCCCCGACACGACCTTGTGTCGGGGAGACTGCGTTTTATTCGGTCAATGCCTTCTGTATTCTCTCCGCATAGCGAACGGCTTCCATCGCATCCTTGCCGTAGAAATCGGCTCCGATAGCATCGGCGTACTCCTGTGTCAACACCGCACCGCCGACCATAATCTTACACCAAGGCGCCTCACGGCGCAGTACAGCAATGGTATTCGCCATCGAGGGCACGGTCGTCGTCATCAAGGCGCTGAGTCCAACCAACGGTGCCCGGCAGGCACAAACAGCC
Source organism: Oscillospiraceae bacterium (assembly GCA_015064545.1). Lineage (GTDB taxonomy): Bacteria > Bacillota > Clostridia > Oscillospirales > CAG-272 > Colimorpha_A. The sequence continues at coordinate 7,673 of SVSA01000019.1, forward strand.
TCCGCCACCGCCTCGGGTGCCACATCGCGGCCAAGATCGGTCACGGCAAAGCCGTAATTCTCCAAGAGCAGCTTCACAATATTTTTGCCGATGTCGTGAATGTCTCCCTTAACGGTTGCCAGCACCACACGGCATTTATCGGCGGCCTTGCGGTCGCTCATTGCCTGCTTGATCACCTCAAAGGCAGCACCTGCCGCCTCAGCGCTCATTAAAAGCTGTGGCAGATAGACCGTCCTGTTCTCAAAGCCGACACCGACCGTATCCAGTGCCGGGATAATCTCCTCCTCCACAACACTTAGCGGAGGAACCGACGCCAAGCGTTCGGCCGTCAGCCTGGCAGCTCGCTCCTTGAGCCCCCGAAGAACCGCCGTTTTGAGTGCGGAATCGCCGTCAACAGCCTCGGCTGCTTGCGGCTTTGCCTCTATTACAGCAGCCGGCTGCGGCAGGGACTCGGCAAAAGTAAGATAATCGCGGCAGTTTTCATCCAAGCCGTTCAACGCCAAATACGCATGATAGACCTTCTGCATCGCCGTCGAATTCGGATTTAGAATCGCCGCTGACAGCCCGTTGCTCAGCGCCATCGCAAAAAAGGTGCTGTTTATCGTGTCGCGATCGGGCAAACCAAAGGAAACATTCGAAACGCCCAAGGAGGTATGACAGCCGAGCTGCTCGCGAATGAGGCGAACCGCTCGCAGGGTTTCGATCGCGGCACGGTTATCGGCACTGATCGTCAGCGCCAGCGGATCAAACACCAGGTCCTTTTTGGCAATTCCGTAACGGGATGCCTCCTCCACGATACGTTTTGCAATCGCAAGCCGCCCCTCCGCCGTTGGCGGAATTCCCTTCTCGTCCAAAGTCAGCGCAATGATGACACCGCCATATCGCTTCGCCAATGGGAAAACCAGGCGCATACTTTCCTCGGTTCCATTCACCGAGTTGATCAGCGCTTTGCCGTTATACCGGCGCAGAGCCGACGCCATCGCCTCGGGGGAAGAGGTATCGATCTGCAACGGAAGATCTGAAACCGCCTGCAGCCGCAAAACGGCATCGGTCAGCATCGCGACCTCATCGATTTCCGGCAAGCCTACATTGACATCGAGAATGTGCGCGCCCTTTTCCTGCTGTGCGATCCCTTCTCCCACAATATAATCCATGTCGGCGGCACGAAGCGCTTCCTTAAAGCGCTTTTTGCCGGTTGGATTGATCCGCTCCCCAATCAGAAGGGGTTGCTTTCCGAACCGCACGGCGTGGGTATAAGAGGAGATAACCGTCTCCTCCTTCGACAGAATCGGGCACGGTGGGATTGCTTCCACGCGCTTCTTTAACGCCGCAAGATAGGCCGGCGTTGTACCGCAACAGCCGCCGACAAGTCGCAAGCCCTTTTTGACCAGGTCGGCAAGCGTCTCGGCAAAAGCCTCCGGCAACACATCATACACCGTCTTGCCGTCAATCACTCTCGGCAAGCCGGCATTAGGCTTACAAAGCACCGGAACCGAAGCATGTGCCAGATATTCCTCCACAACCGGAGCCAGCGCTGCCGGTCCCAGAGAGCAGTTTAGCCCGATGGCATCGGCGCCCATGCCCTCCAGCATGGCCACCATCGCCAACGGTGTGGCGCCGGTCATCAGCTTTCCATCCTCTCCGTAGGCATTGGAGACCCAGACCGGAAGATCGCTGTTTTCCTTTGCGGCAAGCAGGGCTGCCTTGGTTTCATAGCTGTCGTTCATGGTTTCAATGAAAATCAGATCCACGCCACAGCGAACCCCAAGACGCACCGTCTCGGCAAAAACCGCTACGGCCTCTTCGAACGGAAGATCACCATAAGGCTCCAGCATCCGCCCGGTCGGGCCGATATCCAGGGCAATCCATTTCGGACCATCGCCGTCGGCGGTGTCGCGAGCCGTTTGAGCATTACGAACCGCGGCTTCGATAACGGCCGCCAGCTCTTCCTTCGAAAACTTCAGTATATTGGCACCAAAGGTGTTGGTATTCACCACATGACAGCCGGCCTCATAATAAGCACGGTGAATGGCAGTAACCGTGTCCGGTGCTGTCAAATTGAGTCGCTCTGGCAGTTCGCCCACGGCAAGTCCTTCCGCTTGCAGCAAGGTGCCCATGCCGCCATCGAGAAGGATCAAATGATTGGACAAAAATTCACGGAGGTTCATTCTGTTCTCCTTATGGATACGAGTAAAGACCGACGATCGCCGTAACCGATTTCATCGGCATCATCAATAAGCTTTCCTGCAAGGTAATGCCAAGATACCTTGCAGCCTGAAGCGTTTGTAACAGCGGCTGCTGCAAAGCCAACGGAAAATCCCCATAGCCGGGGCTGAAGCGCGGGCGAAGGGCTCGCCCCTTTGTCGCCCATACCCGACGTTGCTCATCCTCCCAGGCATCGCAAAGGCTCTCCACACGCTCTGAGCCAATAGCCGAAAACATTAGTGCCTTAGCCGGTGAAGAAAGCTGATAGCGTCGGATCTGTCGGTCAACCGCAAGACCTACGGTTGCGGCCATCAGCAAAAAACGATCGCAACCGTCAAGACAACGGCGAAGCTGTTGAGATTCGCAGGTTACAAAGCCAAGATCGAGCGTGTCCCCCTGCATCGATAGAGGAAAAGAGGCATAAGAAACACGATAGGTCATGTCCGATTCGATCTCCGGTAAACAAGCCTGTAAGAGCGAATGCGCCGTCGCATCGCCGCGCGGTGCCCCGGCATAGCGAAGAATCTCCTCCTCACGAAGAGGGGGCGGCGGATAACTTTGCACCGTAACAGCCGGGATCATCCGAGGATATCCGAAAGGTTGTGAAGAATGGCCTCCGCAACCTCGGGCTTGTTCATCGAGTATACGTGAACATTTCGGATCCCGTTGGCAAAAAGATCGATAATCTGATCGGTTGCATAGGCAATTCCTGCTTGCTTCATGGCGGCCGGCGAGCTACCGAAGCGATCAACCAGACTCTTGAAGCGTTGCGGCATAAACGATCCCGAAAGCTGAATGGCACGTGCGACCTGTGTGCCATTGGTAATCGGCATTATACCGGGGATGACAGGAACCGTAATGCCAGCCTCGCGGATTTTATATAAGAAATTATAAAGCAAATTGTTGTCAAAAAACATCTGGGTCGTTAAAAACGAGCATCCTGCCTCTACCTTTTCTCGCAGATATCGGATATCCTCCGCCTGATCCTTGCTTTCGGGGTGAATTTCGGGATAGCAGGCACCACCGATGCAGAAATTCGCGCCGCTGTCCTTGATATCGCGAATCAGATCGATGGCATGACGGTAAGCCCAGGTACTGCGATCGCTTTCGGCTAACGCCGGTGTTAGGTCACCGCGCAAAGCCATCACGTTTTCTAGGCCCGCCTCAGCAATCTCACGGATTTTTTCTCTGACGGTTTCTCTTGTAGAGGAAACGCAGGTCAGATGCGCCAAGGTCGGTACGCCATAGCGCGCCTTGATGTTTTTGGCAATCTCCAAGGTATATCGGCTGGTTCCTCCACCTGCCCCATAGGTTACGCTCATAAACGAAGGCTTTAGCGCCGCAATCGATTCGGTTGCCGATTTTACGCTGACAAACGCGGAGTCGGTTTTCGGAGGAAATACCTCAAAAGAAAGCGATAAACGGTCGCTTTGCCACAGTTCGGTTAGTTTCATCATTCAACCCTGAATTCTCTTGGATTTTTCTTCATTATAGCGCAAAATCGATCAGCCGTCAATGGTCTTCCCGTAGAAATCTGTTTTTTGCAGGGAAATCTCAAAAGATCCCTACCGAAAACGCAGTTTTCGGTTGTTTGCTTCTTTGCTCCTTTCTTTCAAAGAAAGGAGCGGGGTTCCAAGGGGTGGCGCCCCTTGGGGGAAAACGCTTTCCTAACAGCGCAGGGCCCTGCCCTGCACCCGCTTAAGGGACTTTTTGAAAAAAGTCCCTTAAGAATCTTCAAAAACTTTTAGAATGGCAAAAAACTGCGTTTTTTGCAGGGAAATCTCAAAAGATCCCTGCCGAAAACGCAGTTTTCGGTTGTTTGCTTCTTTGCTCCTTTCTTTCAAAGAAAGGAGAGGGGTTCCAAGGGGCGGCGCCCCTTGCGGAAGCGCCTCCTAAACCACGGGGCATTGTCCTGCTGTTTCTCTATTCCACGCGACTACCGCCCCACTCCACCACGGTAAAACCGACGCGTTCGGTTTTTGTCAGGGTTTGCGGCGCAACCTCAATCGGTTTTTCCAGCGGTCTCCAGGTCATAAAGATCCGAATAATCGTATCGGGCGTCGGTGTAACCGTCAACTTGGCACGTTCGGTATAGACCTCTTCTTGAAAAGTGATCTGATTGTAGGGATTCCCTTCCATTTGCGGCAACCAATAAATGATAAATTCATTGGCCTCGGTTTCGGTCAGACCCAAGGCAGCCAGCGCAAACTCTAAGAAGGCTACCGTATCCTCGCCCTTAATCACAAAGCCTTCGGTCATCTCATAGGGCTCCCGATAAGCTCCTTCCCAAAAGAGACAGTAATACTGCCGACCATCCCGATCGGTCAGCGTGCCGTCTGGCATGGCCGTCACCTGCCAGCCGTCGCGGTAGGCAGGATAGGTATGGGTAAGCGCACCGTCATAATCCAAGGTAACAGTTACCTCGGTCGGCACCTCGGGATAGAGATAGATCACCGGCTTGTAAGAGATCGTCTCTTGGTACGGCTCGCAGCCGGTAAAGACCGTCAAAAGCAGCAGGAAAAGCACAAAACCCTTAAATATTCGTTTCATCGTTAGCAATCCTTTCCTAATTCAGCTATCAAACAGACGAAGTTCTTGAAAAAAAGTTCCCGAAAAGCAAAAAAATAACGGCAAGAGAATTCCCTTGCCGTTTCGCTTTAGTGACGGTCGTGGCTCATCAGAACCTCGGAAATGACATCCAAAACCTGATCGTGACAGCCGCCGCAACCGGTGGAGCAATGGGTTACAGCCTTGACATCCTCAAAGACCGCCAGTACATCCTCAAAACGGGGAAGATCGTGCAGGGCATCAACGATATCAAAATAGGTAACCTGCTTGCAGTGACAGATGGTGTAGTTTTCCTTCATGGCTGAAAACCCGTTATTCGGCCTCGCTGAAGCTGTCCTTACCGACGCCGCAGAGCGGACACTCAAAGCCCTCGGGCAGATCCTCGAACTTCGTACCGGCGGCAATGCCGTTATCGGGATCGCCTACCGCCTCGTCGTATTCCCAGCCGCATACATCGCAAACGTACTTTTTCATAATGATTTCTCCTTGTTGTAATGATAATGATCTAATGATAATGATCGGATTACAGCACCAAAGACGGTGCGGTATAGACTCTGGCCGCCAGCTCCTGGTTGAGCATATACAAGCTCTTGGGATCCGAGCCGAACAGCTTCATTTTGGTGATGAGGTCGGTCGCGTTGGTCTCCTCCTCACCCTGCTCCTTCACAAACCAGTCAAGGAACTGCATCGTACGGAAATCACGGACATCGTAGGCCGCTCCGTAAATCTCGTTGATCAGCGAGGTGACATAGCGTTCATGGGCAAGACCTGCCTCCAGCACCGCCATATGGCTCTCAAACTCACCGTCGGGCTTATCGATAGCCTCCAGCGTAACCTTCATGTCCTCGTTCTGCAGATAGGTGTAGAACAATAGGGCATGGTCTCTTTCCTCCTGGGCCTGAATCCGGTACCAGTTGGCAAAGCCATCGAGGCCGGCTTCCTCAAAATAATTCGAGAAGCTCAGGTAAAGATACGCAGAATAGAATTCCTTGTTAATCTGCGTGTTCAGAAGCGCGTGGACTTTGGGATTGATCATGGTAGATCTCCTTTCACAAAATCGGTTATATTAAGATTCGATCGGTTCGAAATCGGTCGCTCCGTGCTTGCAAAGAGGGCAGATATAATCGTCGGGAAGGGTTTCTCCCTCATAGACATAGCCGCACACCTTGCAGACATAGCCCTTTTTGCCCTCGGTTTCGGGCTTGGGCTTAACATGATTCTGATAATACGTGTAGGTCATCGTTTCGCGATCGGAAAGCACTCTGGCCTCGGTGACCGAGCAGATAAACATACCGTGTGTATCCAGATCGAGATACTGCTCCACCTTCAGCGACAGGAACGAATTGATATAGCGGGGCAGGAAGACCAGGCCGTTATCCGAGCGAAGCGGCTGGCAATCGGCAAACTTGTCGACATTACGCCCGCTGACAAACCCGAATTTTTCAAAAACAGTAAAGGGGGCATCCACCGTCAGGCAGTTGATATTCATCTTACCGGTCTGCTTAATGACATGATGCGAATAATTCGCCTTATTAATGGTGACAGCGATACGATTCGGCGTACTGGTAACCTGCGTAACCGTATTGACAATCAAACCGTTATCCTTCTTACCGTCGTGCGAGGTAACAACATAGAGACCGTAGCCGATATTAAAGAGGGCGGTCAAATCGTTCTTGTTCGCCGTTTCGTCGCGGGTTGCCAAATACTCGCGGCAGAGCTCGCCAACCAGCGTCTCGATTTGTTTGGCGCTGTCTTCGTTCATAGCCGAAAGAATACGGACGGTGGTATCGGCAAAGGTCAGATTTTTGCTCTTTTCCAGCATCCCCTTCATGATCTTGGCGGCCATCGGCGCCCAGCTTCCGTTTTCGATAAAGGCAACCGTACGGTTCGAGAAATTGCGCTCGGTCAGATGATCGATATATTCGCGCATGAACGGGAAGATATCGGCATTATAGGTTGTTGTCGCGAGCACGAGCTTGCTGTAACGGAAGGCATCGGCAACCGCCTCGGCCATATCGCATCGCGCCAGATCGTGAACGACAACCTTGGGACAGCCGCTGGCCTTGAGCTGCTCGGCAAACCTGAGTACCGCCTTTTTGGTATTTCCGTAAACCGAGGTATAGGCAACAACAATACCCTCCTCCTCGGGCTGATAGCTTGACCAGGTATGATAGAGGCCGAGGTAATATCCGAGATTCTCGGTCAGAACCGGGCCGTGCAGGGGGCAGATCATCGCAATATCCAGCCCGGCAGCCTTTTTGAGAAGCGCCTGTACCTGCTGACCATATTTACCAACGATACCGATAAAATAGCGTCTGGCCTCATCCGCCCACGGCTCTTCCACATCGAGCGCTCCGAATTTTCCGAAGCCATCGGCCGAGAAAAGAACCTTATCGGTGCTATCATAGGTCACAATGACCTCGGGCCAATGCACCATCGGTGCCGTGACAAAGGTGAGAACATGACGGCCGAGTGTCAGCGTATCGCCCTCTCCAACCACCAACCGCTTATCGGTAAAGGTAGTACCGAAGAAATGATCCATCATCACAAAGGCTTTTGCCGAGGCAACCACCGTGACATTCGGATACACCTTCAAGAAATTGACGATATTGGCCGAGTGGTCGGGCTCCATATGCTGAACCACCAGATAATCGGGAGTTCTGCTATCCAGAACAGCCTCGAGATTGTCGAGCCATTCGTGAGTAAAGGCAGCATCCACCGTATCCATCACCGCGATTTTTTCATCGAGAATGACATAGGAATTATACGAAATGCCATTCGGAACCTTATACTGTCCCTCAAAGAGATCGACCTTGTGATCGTTTACGCCAACATATCGGATATCATTCGTAATAAGCATAATTGCATACCTCGTTATTGATAATTATTATTATAGCACGGCTTTTTATTTTTTGCAACCGCATTTTTCGTTTAATCCAAAATTTTTCCGTCGGTCGAGATCGTAATAACCTGCCACGGAATAAACTTTCCGCTGGCCTGCAGAGCGCGCTTGACGGCGTTTTCAATACCGCTGCAGCAAGGCACCTCCATGCGGACGACCTTAACACTCTTTATGTTGTTATTCTTCAGTATTTGCGTCAGCTTTTCGGCATAATCGCCCTCATCCAGCTTAGGACATCCGATCAGCGTAATGTGATTGCGGATGAACTCCCGATGAAAGTTTCCATAAGCATAGGCGGTACAGTCCGCAGCCACCAACAGGTTCGCACCCTCAAAATAGGGGGCGTTCACCGGAACCAACTTGATCTGACACGGCCATTGCATCAACTGACTGGGAATCGCCTCTTTTACCACCGGGGCATCGGTATCGCGGGCGATCGCCTTGGACTGTGTCCCGGGGCAACCACAGGGCAGTTTAACGCCAAAGGCCTTGCGTTTGGCCTGCCGAACCGCCTCCTCATTATAGGCGGGTGCTTCGCGCTCCTCGAACGTGATGGCATTCGTCGGGCAAGCCGGCAGACAATCGCCAAGGCCGTCACAATAATCCTCGCGGGTCAGCTTGGCTTTTCCGTTTACCATGGCAATGGCGCCCTCGTGGCAAGCCTTGGCACAAGCACCGCAACCGTTACATTTATCTTCATCAATTTTTATGATTTTTCTAAGCATTTTTTGTACCCTCCTTGTTTTTCCGGCTCCATTATAGTATAATAGTTACACAAAGTATGTCGAATTTTCAACAAACGGAGAAAAAGATGAAAAAATTTTCTGAAATTCTGAAGCAATGCCCTCTGTTTGTCGGGATCCGAGAGGAGGACCTGTTCCGTATGCTCTCTTGTCTCGGTGCAACGGTTGACTTGTATGATAAAAAATACACGGTTCTCGCCGAGGGCTATCCGGCCAAGCACATCGGCATCGTGCTGTCCGGTTCGGTTCAGATCATTCAAATTGACTATTATGGCAATCGCAGTATTTTGAGCAATATCGGCCCGTCGCAGGTCTTTGCCGAGGCCTTTGCCTGCGCCGAGTCATCCTCCATTCCGGTTTCGGTCATTGCCAACGAGCCCTCCGAGATTATGCTCATTGAAAGCGATCATATTCTCCATACCTGCCAAAATCATTGCGGCTTCCATCAGCAGTTGATTTTCAATTTAATGAAGGATTTGGCAACCAAGACCATTCTTTTTCACCAAAAAATTGATATTACCGCCAAGCGGACTACACGCGACAAACTGATGACCTATCTCATGCTGGAGGCCAAAAAGGCAAAAAGCTCTGCCTTTTCCATCCCCTTCGACCGTCAGGAGCTGGCCGATTATCTGGAGGTCGACCGCAGCGGTCTTTCGGCTGAGATCAGTAAGCTGAAAAAAGAAGGGATTTTGGATACCCGAAAAAATCACTTTGTTCTGCTGTAACCAAAACCTCTTCCTTGATACCGCCGATACTTCCACCACGATGAAGGAGGCTCATTCTCATGGCCATTTTTAAGCACCCCGGCAAACGTATTCCTCGCTGTGCGCCCCTGCTTCTTTTGTCCTGTCTGTTGGCGCTCTTGCTTCCCGCCTGTGCTAACGAGGGAAACGAAAGCGATACAGAAAGTAATCGCTCCACACATGCGAGCACCGAAAGCAATACCACGGCAACTATTGATCCCAATGGCTTCCTTAGCGATAAAACCGACTTTGTTTTGCAGTCAAAAACAACCTCGCTCGGTCTTGCCGTGAATGGCAACCGCCTTTCGATCACCTCGCTTCTTACCGAAAGCGGCATCGAAAAGGTCGGGAATCCTGCCGATCTCGCCCTTCCCTCTTCCTACGGCAATCAAGCCCGCCCCTTTGATTGGCATTACCTCGGCTATCGCGGCTACGACGACGGTGCAGGCGGCATCGGATATTGCTTCTGCTTCCAAAATGAATCTCCGAAGGCTCTCTATGAGCTTTATGTCGTTGCGCGTCCCGCTATGGCCGGCCCCTTCGAATTTTTCGGATATCTCCGCAACGAGGACACCGACCCGATCGTTTTCCGTCCCAACCACTATGTGTCCTTTGCCTTCCATAGCACCAAAACACCAACCGCTATGACCTTTCATAAGCAAAGCGGTATTGCCGAAGGCTGGCCCATTTACAGTGGACAGAAATTTGAAGGCAGCGGCATTTACCGTACCCTGTTGGAAAACGGTGTAACCGCCACCGCTCACACAACCGTCCATCAGGATTGGAACGCGAGCGGCTCGATCCCCATGATCTATCTCGATTATGAAACCAACGGCATCTATGCAGCGCTTGAATGGACACACGGCACGCTGACCGCCACCGGAAACGAAGAGGGCAACACGCTTCTCGCGGTCGGCTTGGCCGAAACCGCAAATTTTAAGACCCGCATCCCCGCCGGCACCACCTTCTATCTGCCATCGGTCTATCTCGGTGTCTATGACGGAGATGTCGATGTAGGCTCCAATCTGTTCAAGCACTGGTTTTTGAACTACAAAGCGCCCGCCAATATGACCGAGGATCCCTGTGAGCCGCTGACACAGCAGGATATGCAGATCGGTTTCCGCGTCGCGTCCTACGGTATTCAACAAATCAAATGGGACTACGGCTGGTGGTCAAACGAAATCGTATCGGCTCCCTGGCGCACCAACGAGGGGTTGCTGGAGGTCCGAAATCAAGACTATCTCGGCGTTATGCGCGGCGAGGACTGCGCCACCTTGTCCCTCTTTGCTTACAAGGCCAACAAAGCCGATGTCAAGCTGGCCCTTTACGTCTTGTTAAAGGATACCAAGCTGGACCGCGCCGGTGTTCCCACCTCGGTCGGCCAATACGGCCATCCCGAATGGTTCTCGCATATCAACATTACCGGCGTTGCCAACTCTGCCGATCTGGGAAACGAGGACTGCGTTAATTTTTACAAGAACTATCTCGGCAGTTTCTTCGAAAAGAATCACATCACCACCTGGCGCTCCGATTTTGAACCGATCTGCCGTGACTCGGACAAGGACAACCGCCACTACGCCAACGGAAGCGATGTGTCCTATTGGTGCACCGTCGGCTTCGGGGAGCTGGTTGACCATCTGTCCGAAAGCCTCGAGGGCTTCCGCTATGAGTCCTGCAGCTCAGGCGGCTCGATGAAGGATTTCTTCACCATGACCAAGGCCTCGGTCATCAATATTGACGACTCGGCTGACTTCATGTCTGCTCACATGAATTTCTATGATTCCTCCTATTGTATTCCCGCCGCACAGCTTCAGCTGCCGGTCAATGCGCTGACCTACACACCGGGCTCACCATACTATGCCGGCATCGGCGATTATCTCTATGGTCTGCGCTGTACGCTGACAGGTGCCGTCATGCTGAGCAACTGGGGCGGCACCTCTGCGGAGGATATCTCGCACTGGCCGTACCATATTGCCGAGGTCTACAATCAGAAGATGAAGCCGCTGATCAAGTACGGCGACCTCTATCACATTCTGCCCCGTCCCGACGGCATACATTGGGATGGCTTGCAATATATAGACGCCGATACGGATCGTGAGATCAAGGGGCTTGTCATGCTGTGGAAGCCTACCGACACCGAAGGCGCACAAAAGACGGTATTCTTACGCGGCTTGAAGGAGGATACGCTTTACGAGCTAACCTTTGAGGACCGTCCTGCACAAAACTGCCGCAAAACCGGATACGATCTTATGAAAAACGGTCTGGGTGTAACCATTGAGGGCGAAAGCGGCTCGGAAATGATTTGGATTACCGAGGCAAACTAACCGTTTTCCGACACATCTGACCCCCTCGGAGAGCGATACCTCCGGATAAGTCCGGCACTCGGTTTCCTTGCCGATTCTTTTGCGAGGGAAAGAAGCTGTAAGGAATCCTCCGAAAATGCATCGCTGCGCACCTGCGATATCGCAGGTGCGCTTTTTCTGTCTGCGGTAGATATCTTCCGACCGGAAGAAGCACTATGGAGTTTGAGGATTGGTTTATCGATTTTATCGGAAAGACGGCAAAAAAACACCACCAAAGATAATCCCTTGGTGGTGTTCGTATTATCGCCGCAAAGAATACAGAGGCAATGCGTCTCTCTTTTTCTGTTATTGAAACGCGGGCACTATGGGCGGTGCACCAAGGAACGCATCGGACACGCTCAGTGCAAACCGAAATCTCCATCAACCGGGCGCTTACAGCTGTTTTTTGTTAAACAGGGGAATACTGAGAATAAAACAAAGCAGGCCGAGGATTGCTGTTGAGAGGATAGCGATCATATAAGTGTTCGGCAGGGAGGCGCCGTGAAGCAACGGTGTCGTTTCGAGCAAGCGGGTAGGCATGATCTTGGCTGCTTGGGGCAGCAAGCCGACGAGATAACATACGAGAATCGTGCCGCCTACACCAAGAAGAACGCCGCTGTTCGACCGAAGGAGTGTTGAAAACAGCACGGTCAGCGCGATCGTCAGCACACCAAACAGCCACCAGCAAAATACCGAAAAGAACAGATTTTGCGCCGTGGCATTATCCCAAAAGTATGCGTTATATCCGTAGGTTATGCCGAAGCACATCCCGTAACAAACCGTCCAAAGGATGGTAAGTACCACGCTTTTGGAAACGACAACCTTATAACGCGCCAGCCCCTTGGTGAGAGACAGAATGAGCGTACCGGAGGCATATTCCTTGGTAAAGATACTGCTTTCCAGTAAGAGAAAGGCGATCAAGCCCATCGGGATATTCTTATAGAACTGCACCCACGAGTCCATAGCGCTGACGGTCACATCGGTCACGATCATACCGCTTTCGGCAAGGGAATCGGCCATCGCTTCCAGCAACCACGGCGTGAGCTTGGCGATGGCGGGATTCATGATACCGAGCAGGATAAAGACAATGCCGAGAATGACCATCCTGCCGGAACGATACTGCTCACAAAGCTCTTTGTTGATAAAGACTATCAAGGACTTCATTTTTGAGCCACCTCCAGAAACAAAGATTCCAGCGAAGGCTCCATCCGCTCGAGCTTCCGCAGCGGAATCTGCTTGTCGGAAACAAAGCGAAGCGCGTCAAATGGTGAAAGCGCATCCTCGCAGAAGGTCAGACTGTTCTGATCAAGCGGCTTCATGGCAGGAAACGCTTGACGCAACGCAAGCAGATCTTCCTCGTTTTCTGTTTCGATGCAATATTCCCGGCTACGGTATCTTGTCTTGATATCCGAGAGCTTTCCTTGGATTTCAACGACACCATTGTTGAGGAAGGCCACATCGGTACAAATTCGCTCTACATCCGAAAGAATATGGGTAGAAAACAGCACCGTTGTCTGTTCTCTTGCCGCAACAAGGATATCGAGGATCTCTTTTCGCCCGACAGGATCGAGAGCCGAGGTGGGTTCATCGCAGATCAGAAGCTTGGGACGGTTCAGTAAGGCCTGCGCGATACCCAGCCGTTGCTTCATGCCTCGTGAAAAGCCACGGATGCGGTGTTTCTCATCCCCAAGCCCCACAAGCTCCAAAAGCTCCTGCGAGCGAGCCTCCCCTTCGGCTTTCTTGAAACCGGTCATCTTACCGCAAAAGTGCAAGTATTCCCGTGCGGTCATAAAGGAATAAAACGCCGGTACATCGGGGAGATAGCCAAGGTACTGATTGGTGGAGGTCTGTCCGTAAACGACCGGTTCACCATGAACCACAATACTCCCCGAATCCGCCTTCAAAAGCCCCAGGATCATTTTCATGGTGGTTGTTTTGCCGGCACCGTTTTTCCCGATAAAGCCGTAGATGCTATGCTCCGGCACGGATAAGGTCAGTCCTCGCAATACCTCTTGATCACCAAATCTCTTGTACAGCTCGGTCATGCGCAGAATATCCATCAGGCATCCTCCTTGCCGAGCAGAAAATAGAGGATCGGCCCGACAAAGTTCATGAGCAGAATGGTGATCATCAACCATAGCGCACGATTGCCGTGCTTATAGGTTTTGTGAGTCAAAATGTGATACAGCGTATAGCCAAACAACGCGAATTGCGCAAGAACAAGAGGAAGCAAAAACGGAAGAAATTCGAGGATCTTATCCATGATTCTTGGCCTCCTTATCTGCATAAACCTCAACACATAAGCCCTTATGTTTGCAGTTCGGACAGGTCAAGCGGCGCATTTTGGGTGTGTGGTAGGCCCAAAACATTTCCTTGAAGCCCGGTCGGAACACCTCATGACATTCGGGACAGAGATAGGCAACGTGATTGAAATAGTATACCGATACGGTAGTGCCCCACAAAACGGCAACACAAGCCCAAAGGGCAAACAGCCACCAAAGACCATGCGTGATCCATAGGATTATAGATACCCATTGCAGGATGGTTACGGGCAGTCCTGTCAGGACCATAGTCAAGCGCATTCTTGCCAGCATATTCTTTCGTTTCATGATTTGCGCTATGTCACCGATCGATTCAACCGAGAAATGGGGAATCTCCTTCAGCTCACGCTTGATATTCTCAATCATGCCAAGCTTTTTCTGCTCTTCGGCAATCGTTTCCCGCAGTTCCTGTTCCTGCTGATCCAGCAGAAGGGAAATAATCTTTTCAGGGTGCTCCTCGGCGAACAGCTGCGCGATGCTGTTAATGGGAAGCCCCGCTTCCCGCAAAAAGCAAATAATACGCATTCGCTTCAGATCCTCTTCGGAATACAGGCGGCGACCGCCCTCCGACAGCTCGCTTGGTACCAGGATATTTCGGGAATCGTAATACTGCACCGTTCTGACCGACACACCGCAGAGCTTGGCGATTTCTCCTGTTGTGTATTTTGACATAGCTTTCACCTCCTTACACCGCTATGATACACCATGACGCAGCGTAACAAGCAATACCCTACGCAGGGGGATTTTTCAAATTTGGAATATTTTTGTTTCTCTGAGAGCTTTGGCACGGTATAACAATCCCCCGAGAACGTGGTTTACGGCTCTCGGGGGAAGGATGTGTGTGTTCGAACACTTTTACTGCCAATAATGCTCTTCGATGTAGCGGTAAAGCTCGTCGATTGTCATCGCCTTTTGCGTGTCTTCGATGGGATCTTCAAAGATGACGGTGAAGTTTCCGGACCCTTCATACCACGACATACCCATTTCCTCGTCGACGATACTGTCCGCCAAAAGGAGCATCCACGCCTCTTCATCACAGACAAACGTAATGGTTTCGAGGGAAGTGCAATCCGCGAAGGTGTCGATGTCAAATCCATATTCCAGACACGGAATTGCGAATGCAACGGTTTTCAGCGAGGAGCATCCCATAAAGGCGCCACCGCCGAGATGCAGGATATCGGTATGGAAGACGAGCTCGGTGATCGAGGTACAACCTTCAAAGGCGCCGTTTCCGATCGTTACCTCGCAGATCTCTTCATTACCAAGCAAATGAATGGTGCCGCTGAGAGAGGTACAATCGGAGAAGGCATAATCGCCGATCAAGGTGAATTGTGAGTAGTCGTCAAAGCCTTGGAAGGAGGAGCATCCCAAAAAGGCAAACATTTCGATCTCGGTAAGTTTTTTGGGAAGGTTCATGGTTTTCAGAGAGGTACAACCCATAAAGGTGTTGTCGCGAATCGTCGTCATACTCTCGGGAAGATTGATTTCTTGCAAAGAAGCACATCCCGCAAAGGCGCTGGAGCCGATCGACTTAACGGTTTCGGGAATAACAATGACGACGATGCTCTCATTGCCCTCAAAGGCACTGGAGCCGATTGCTACGACAGGCTGTCCGTTGTACTCGGCAGGAATACGGATAGCGGTATCCTTACAACTGCCGATACCGATGAGACAGTATCCGCCGTCAACCGCTTCAAAGTCAAGCCCTTCACTATTCGGACGGTCCTGTTGGCAGACGCTGCAGCGATTGAGACTGTCGTAGACGTGATTTTCTACCAGGCCAAAATCGCAATAATCGCATTTTATCGTGTGTGTTACAGCGTCGGTCGTCGTAATGATATGGGAATAGTAGGTATGGTTTGTCCAGGATTTGCTGCCGCACTCGCACATGAAATAGTGGTAGGTATCATCAAAGGTAATGCTGGTATATTCGCAAACATGAGCCTGGAAGCCGCACACCGTACAGACACTGTTTTCGTTCATGGTGTGTTCGCCTTCGTTGGTCATGTACCCGCAGGAACAGTATTGATAGTGTTCGTTCTCATCAATCATGAATTCCAAATGATGAAGTTCTACAACTGTTTCCGAGCAGATGGTGCAATACTTGGTATGCTCCTCGTCGGTATTTTTCCCGGGAAGGTAGCCGTATTCGTGATCGTGCTCCAGTGCCCAACCGCAACGTTCGCACCGAGCGTTTACCAAGCTGTGACGGACAACCTCACCGCTGCCCCTGTGACCGCATTGACACTGAAAAAGATGGCCCTCGTCCGAATAAGGGACGGGGATGATGTAGTTGTGTTCCTCAGTAACGACCTCACCGCATTCGGTACAGGTAAACGAATGGGTGTCACCGTTATTGGTGCAGGCGTTTCCTTCCGGCTTGTGGACGTGAGCGTCCGAATCGGGGCTACTCGTATCGTCGGCCGTACTGTTACTTTCGGTGTCCGAGGTGTCGGAATCGTTCGGCAGATCGGACACCTTGGTATCCGAGGATGTTGTTGATGTGGAGCTTTCGGTTTTGTTTATCAGATCTTCTTCAAGACAGCCGACTAGCAGCGTTACACTCAGTAACGCCATTATAAGAAGTCGCAGCCATTGTTTCCTCATTGTTTCAAAATCCTTTCTCGTCATCGTCATACTATGTCATTGGCGGAGGGGCTCCTCCATATTTTCGTAAAAAAGTATAGCATAATAAAAAGGAAAAGGCAAGACTTTTACAAAAAAATCAGCAGTTTTCTCCCAGACATCGCATTGAAAAGGAATCGAAGGCTGCCGTTCCGTTTTCGCTGAACAGGCCGATCATGACACCGGTAAAGGCCGTTGCCGGAACCGATCGCGTTGTCAGTGGTTTCGTCATACCACGGCCAAGCGGTAGCCAGTTGCCGTCGGTTTCGTAGCAGAAGGTGTACCACGCGCAGTCGGTGGTGTCGAGCTTCAGCCCGATCCGACCCGAATAGTCGATCTTGTGGCATTCGGTAACCACCTGAATATCGCAGACCTGCTTGCCGAGGCCAATATAGTAACCGTCCTCCTTTTTTGTCAGGAAGATCTCATAGTGAGCCAATTCATTGTAAAAGGCAGTCAGGCCCGCCCGCTGACCGAGCTCGATCTCGCCCACAAGACAGGCGGTTGCTTCTACATGGTGGGCGGGCTGACGGATGAGAATGGCCGTCGGATTGCTCCGCTCGGAGGAGAGTGTTTTTTCGGTGCCCTTCAAAAAAATTCGACTGTCCTCCAGGAGATAGTTGTCTTTTACTGGATTGCGAAGAAAATTCCAATGCGGGCTCAGGGCGTTCCCGTCAAATTCGTCGGAAAAATCGCGGCAGACGGGCGTTGGTGTCGGGCCGGGCAAGGGCGCGTCCATCACGATGTTATTACATCCGCCCTCTCCCACGATCGGCCAACCGGCCTCATCCCATATCACCGGTGCAAGGAAGGTCTCACGCCCGAGATCGAAGCGCTGACGATAGCGGATGCCGAGATGAACCATCCACCAGTTGCCATTTTGATCCTCGACGAGATCGCCGTGGCCGGTGGCTTGGATGGCGGTTCTCGGATCCGAGTCCAGCAGATCGCGGTGCGTCAGAATGGGGTTGCGGGGACAGGGCTCGTACGGGCCGAAGATATCCTTGGCGCGCGAGATTGTTTCCATGTGTCCCAGCGCGGTCCCTCCCTCGGCCAGCATCAGATAATACCAACCGTTTTTCTTGTAAATGTGCGGCCCTTCGGGATTTTTTCCGCCGCAGCCATGCGAGATAATCGTGGAGGGAGAAAGCTTTTCGCCGGTAAAAGGATCAATCTGACAGAGATAAATGGCTTCCTCCGGCGAGCCGGAGCCGTTGGAAACAAAATAACAGCTACCGTCGTCATCCCAGAACAGCGACGGATCGATGCCCTGTTGCTTAACCCAAGCGGGGGCGCTCCAAGGGCCTTTAACCTCTTTGGCATGAACAATGAAGTTCCATTGATGCGAAAGATTGGTTGTGGTCATAAAAAAGGTACCGTCGTGATAACGAATGGTGGCCGCATAGATACCGGCCGAGGGCCTTGCGTTATGCAGATACAGCTGTTCATCGGAGGTAAGGCAATGGCCGACAAGCTCCCAGTTGATCAGATTCTTGCTGTGATAGATCGGCACACCCGGAAAAAATTCAAAAGTCGATGTTACCAGATAGTAGTCGTCGTTAACACGACAAATGCTGGGATCCGGATTAAATCCCGAAAGAATCGGATTTTGGTATTGCATACGGAAGTCTCCTTTTTTAGACGTTAGGGCTGTTGCAAGACAGAATAGCTCTTTTCTATGATAGCATACGTGGTGGTTAATGGCAAGGCGCATGCCGAAAATCTGAAGCTTTGCTATTAGAAAAGTCCTCGAAAACGGTGCTGTTTTCGGGGACTTTTATCTCGATATTTTATGATTGTATGTCATCCATACAGATAACCTTTGATGTCCAATTGCTTTGAATAGTATTGAGCTCCCGCTTGTGTCAAGTGCCGTGTGTCCTGGCTAATGTACATATTGGTATCCGAGAACACTTGGACTTGATCTCCGTCAATGAATTGTCAAAAACCGGCAATGACAAGAAACACGTCAACCCCTAAGTATCCGGATTCTATATTCCTATGTGGTAAAAGATAACCGCAAAAATTGATATACCTTTTAAAAGGTCGATGTCCGTTCTTCTTCCTTGATTCGTCATTACTAAACCATCCCGTATCTTTATTTGGGTTATACGTTCTTTACCTAAGTGTGGAAAGAGCTCATCCCGTACACCTCATCTCCTCCGAAGAAAAATCCCGGTTGAAATCATCGCTTCCAACCGCTCTTATGTATCAGAATTAAATACGATCTCTTCGTTCGGTAATCATAGGGTGTCATTTTTATGGCATTGTTCCAAACCAAACTGTTGTCAAACGTGTTATCACGAAAAAACGAAACTATTCAAAAGTGGCTTAGAATCAGGATTCCAAGCCACCCATAAGACTATTGTATTATTCCCACTCGCTTAAATTAGCATAATATTGAGTGAATTAAGGTCTTTTTGCGCGGTTTTTCGGGGCATTTGACCGCCTTTTTCCGCTTCGTCTATGGAGTCTGCGAAAAAACGGT
>SVSA01000020.1 GCA_015064545.1 Oscillospiraceae bacterium
GGCGCCATTTGGTTCACCTGGCTCAGCCATCTGGTCATTAACATCGTAACCCCCTATATTTTCGGTCAAACCAAGGGCAATATGCTGCTGATCAACTATGTTTCGCCCACCATTCTGCTCGGAGCGATCGCGCTTCTCCTCCTCTTTGCCAAGCTGAACCCCGGCGCAGTCATGAAGAAAATCATCTCCTTCTTTGCGCCCTTGGCCTTCGGCGTATATCTCATTCACGTTGAGCCTCTGATTTGGCGGAATCTGATGGCGTGGCGCTTCCGTCCGCTGGCCGATCTGCCGGCGCCGCTTCTGATCCCTGTCATTCTGCTTGCCGCCTTCGGTCTGTGGCTGACCTGCTCCTGCCTCGATTTTGTGCGGCTTCAGCTCTTCAAGCTCCTTCGGATTCCGAAGCTTTCGGGCTGGCTTGACCGTAAGCTTTCTTCACTCGGCCAAAAGCTTCTTGACCGTTTCCCACCCAAGAATTTAACCGAATGAATCGATCCTCCCCCACGGCTTCCGTGGGGGATTTTTGACCGAATTCGCGGCAATTTCGGTTGACAAATCGGACTTCGTATTGTACAATGGAAAGGAATATGATTTTTCGCGGAGGCTGTTATGACTCAACCGTCAAAACGCATTCTTTCCTACGATATTCTGCGAACCGTAGCAGCGCTTGCCGTCATCCTGATCCATGTGGCGGCGCCTTATGTCAAGCACGCGCCGGTTTCCTCAGCCGATTTTGCAATCGGAAATATCTTGGATGGCATCGCCCGCTTCGGTGTCCCCTTTTTTCTGTTTCTTTCGGGAGCGCTTCTCCTTGACGAAAGCAAGCCGCTTACCGCCAAAGCCCTACGGAAGAAGGGCCTCACCCTCGGACTGCTGTTGGTTGTCTGGTCGGCCTTTTACGCCGTCGTCTATCAGGTTGGCTATCCGCTTCTGATGCATCAGGATATTTCACTCCGTTCGCTGGTTCTGGCCTTCCTCGGCGGGCACTATCATCTTTGGTATCTCTTCATGCTTCTCGGCCTGTATCTGATCACGCCGTTTCTTCGTCTGTTTGTCAAAAAGGAAAACGCACGGTATATCCTCGGCTTTCTTCTGCTCTCGCTTTTGCTTTGCTATGCCGTGCCGCTGCTTGACATCGTTGCCGCGCCGCTACTCGGCGAAGGACGGGTTGCCGCCTTTTTCGGCAAATTTGAGCTGTCCTTCCTCGGCGGCTATACCGCCTGCTATCTGGCCGGCTGGTATCTCACCGCCGTCGGCCTCACCAAAAAGCAAACCAAGGCCCTGTATCTGCTCGGCGCTATCGGCCTCGCGGTCACCCTCATCGGCAACCGACTGCTCTCCACCGATGCCATCAAGGCCTATCCGATTCTGTATGCCGATAACAGCGCCAACGTCTTTCTCTACAGCGCCGCGTTGTTTCTGCTTCTGCATACCCTGTTTGCCCGTACCACGCGCGGTGCGGCCTGCTGGCAGCCTCTTTCGGGGCTTACCCTCGGCGTCTATTTGATTCATATCGTCCTTCTCGACGCCCTTACCTTTGCCGCCGAGCGTCTCTTACCGCCGCTTCCCGCCTTGGTGGAAATTCCGTTGCTTTGGCTTTTCACCGCCGCACTTTCCTTTGGCGCCGTCTTCCTTCTCAGCAAGATTCCCTTCTTGCGCAAGCTGGTACGCGCCTGACTGCTCCTTTTACGAACGATTCGGGATCTTCCCGACCAACCCGGAGGCCATCATGAAACGCATCTTTCCCCTTCTTTGCTTGATTCTTCTTTGTCTTTTGGTGCTTCCACAAACCGCAACCGAGGTCCGAGCCGCCACCGTGGAAAGCGGCAGCTGCGGCACGGCTGTCACCTGGACGTATACCGACGACGGCATGCTGACCATTCGCGGTAGCGGCTCGATGTTCGGCTACACCAACGGGGAAACCCCTTGGCATGCCTACCGACGCAGTATCCGCACCGTCATCATCGAAAACGGCGTCACCGGCATCGGCACCGGCGCCTTCAGCTACTGCAATGCAATCGAAACGGTTTCGATTCCCGACAGCGTCCAAAAGGTAGGCGAACGCGCCTTTTTGGGCTGCAGTAATCTCCGCACGGTTACCCTGCCCGAAGGGATTCCCTCCCTGCCGGATCTTGTGTTCCGCGACTGCACCTCGCTGAACAGCGTGGTCATTCCCCATTCGGTCACCACGCTTGGTATGGGCCTCTTTGACGGTTGCTCCTCACTCGTCTCGCTTCACATTCCCGAGGGTATTACCAAAATCCCCTACACCTTCGCCCGTGACTGCAGCTCGCTCGAATTCCTGCAGCTGCCGCGCACCCTGACCGCCATTGACTCCTGCGCCTTCAACGGCGCTTACAATCTTACCGACATCTACTATACCGGCACCGAAGCCGAGTTCCAACAGGTTCACGTGCTTTCGCACCAGAACGATCCGTTCTTCCGCGCTGCCATGCATTATTCTGCCAAGGCGCCCTGCATCAACCATGCCTTCCGTGAGCTCGAAAGCATCAGCGAAGCGCTCCATTCCGGCCTCTGCGTCCTTTGCGGTACGCCGCAAACGTCACCGCATCGTTGGGACAGCGGAGCAGTCACGCAAGAGGCCGCCTGCGATCATGAGGGCGAATTTACCTACACCTGCCTCGATTGTCACGCCAAGAAAACCGCACCGATTCCCAAAGCCGATCACCGCTACGATTCGATCTGCGATGCCAACTGCAATATCTGCGGCCAGGAGCGTGTCGTTACCCACACGTATGGCTCGGCCTGGTCGGGCAATGAAACCCACCACTTCCGTCTCTGCGTTATCTGTGACGCTCCCTCGCTTCCCGAAACACACGTCCCGGGGCCTGAGGCAACCGCCACCACGCCGCAGATTTGCACCGTTTGCCACCGCACGCTGGTGGCCGCCAACGGTGCTCACACCGAACCGCCCACAACCCTTCCGCCCAAGGGAACCGAACCTCCCTCTGATACTTCAGACAGCTCGACCGCCGATTTGCCGAAGGAATCTGCCGCAACAACCGACACCCCGTCTACCGTTACACCCAACCGCAGCAGCGGTGTCCCGTGGTGGCTCTTGATCGTCATCGTCGGTATCTTTATCATCCTTCTGCTGCTGGTGATCGGCATCAAGAATGAGCAGGCCGCTTCGGCGCGTACCGACAATCGCTCCTCCCGCCAAGCGCCGTCTTCCTCTCGTACAACACCGCCGACCGCTCGTACGGCGCCGCCTCCCTCCCCACCGCCAGTCAGCGGAACCCGTTGCATGATCTGCGGCAAAAAGAACATCCCGACCGTCTCGGTGGAAAGCGTCATTGCCGGAAAAACCATTACCCGTACGGCCTGTGAGGACTGTGCCGCCAAACTGAAAAATACACGGCGTTAAGCCGCCTTTGCTCTCCGGAAAAGAAAGGAACATCACCATGAAAAAGCGCTGGATTCTTACCCTGCTCGCCCTGTTACTCTGTCTTACCGCCGTCGGATGTGCCGACACCGACCATACCGGAACCGAGTCCGTCAACACCTCGCAAGCGGTTTCCTCGGACAGCACCGACACGAAAAACGATACTTCGGACACCGACGCGCTACCCTGTCAGCACACCTATGAAAAAACCGCCGTCCAGGAGCCGACCTGTGAAACTGTCGGAAGTGAAACCTATATTTGCACACAGTGCGGCCATTCCTACACCCATGAAATCGCAGTGCAGCCTCACGATTATCAGGACGCCACCTGCACGCTCCCCAAGACCTGCCGCGTCTGCCAAGCGACCGATGGCAAGGCATTGGGACACGACTATCAGGATACCCGTTGCACACGCTGTAACGACCTGCGCCACCTGTATTCGGGCTATGTCTTCTTTAACTGGTACGATATGAGCACACAGCAATATGTACCGCTGAATGCCGATGGCACCATTGACAGTCGAGTGATTTTCAATGAATGCTTTTACATCGGCGACTTCAACGAGTACTTTGATGAAGATCTTTTCCGCTATAAAATCCCCGAAGCCGCCTGCCTTGAGGTCATCCGCGAAAACTTCATCTTCAGCGACGAGCAATTTGCTGTCCTGAAGCAGGATTTTTCCTTCGACGGCGACGAGTATGATACCTACTACAAGGACGGCTATTTTTACATTCCCGGCGGTGGTGCCGGTGGCTTCACGCCGGATTACAGCCATGCGATTGTCGGTTCGGTTTCGCGCCCCGGCGAGCTGACGATTTATGTGGAATACGCGCGCTTCGACGGCTTCCATTATGAAACGGTCTCCTACTATGCTATCACCTATGAATATGAGGGCGATACGGTCTTTACGGTTTTCGGCCATCACGACTACGGCAACCACATCGCCGACTATAATCCGGACACGGTCAATTCGCTCCGCGTCAAGGGTGTCACTGAGCTGACCTCGCTGCCCGCCGACATGGTGCCCGCCATTCGCAAAACCTTACTCTTCACAACCTACGAATACTATGGCTGGGTCGGTGAACCGTGGGAATCCGAGGAAATTTCGCTGTCCCTCACGGTCTATGCCGACGAAACCAAGCCCTATGAAATCGAAACCGAGATTTCCTGCTGTGGTAGCTTCCATGTAGACGGTCTTACCGTTACCTGCGATTGCGGCGCCACGCACTTTACCGAGGAGGATCTGGATCCCTTCTTCACGGTCTACCGCGAGTACACCTACGGCATCTACGCCGATGCTTTGGGCTTCAAGTAAGATGCGGCAAAAAATATCACGACCAAGGAGCTTGAACCATGACCTACACCTATTGTTTTGATAGCGAAACCAGCCGTTTCGAAACAAAGCTGGAGATGAATCAGCCCATCACCGTCCTGTTTCAACGGGAACATATCGTTCTGCAGGCCGATCCCGACGGTCATGCCGTGTTTTCCCACCTCGACGGCCGTACGCTCTTAACGGCCAAGGCCGACGGTCAAGCTCACCGCTTTGATCAGGTTCGCTGCCTTGTCACAACGGACAAAATCGTTGTCAACTTCCCCATCACGAAATGGATCGACCATTATCCCAATTGCGACGGCGAATTCGATCGCTGGAGCGAGGTAATCGTAGATCAAATCGGCATTACCTGTCCCATCGTGTAACGATACGATCCGGGCGGCCACGTTGTGGCCGCCCGAAAAAAACAAAGGTGGAGCGAACGCCAATCCGCTCCTTATCGAACAAACTCATGGAGGAATCCTGATTATGAAAAAACGAATCGCAATTCTTTTTGCAGTGGTTATGTGTTTGTCATTGGTTGCTTGCGGTGGCGAGGAAACGCCGAATACGGATAATAGCAGCGCACAGGAACAGCAGGTGCAAAACGACAACAACGAACCCGAGGACACAACTCCTGAATATACAGAAATCGAACTGACTACCGATAACTTTTTTACATACTTTGAGTTGACTATAACAGAAGAAATCGTGGAGAACAGTTTCGGTGAGGTTTCTTATTGGTATTTGCATTACGATTATGCACTTAAGGAAGAATATAGCACCGCGTATCTGTCCAACGGCACAGCCGTAAAACTAAACGCAACGATTGGTGTTCAAGCGGCAACATTTGATTTAGAAAAGAAAACATACGAATTAACTGGCGAATTTTCAACTACTACTGAAAATTCGGGTGTAGTAAGAGAAGCAAATGTAGCTCAATGCAAGATTGAAATAGGATATGCTGACTGTGATATTTTGTATAATCGCATTTTGAACTTGCACCAAAATATCGAATTGCTTGAAACCACAGGCTCAATTTTTGTTCCGATTCCATAATAAAGGTAAACAGCGCGGGGCGCACGCTCCGCGCTATACACTATTACATAAACGGAGGTATAAGACCATGAAAAAATTACTTGCACTGCTTTTGGCGGCGGTTATGTGTTTCTCTCTTGTTGCTTGCGGCGGCGGAACGCCGAGTAATGACAAGACGCAGACAGGCGAACATACAGGGAGCATCGAAAGTGAGAATACGATTTCTACTGACGATGATACAAAGCCTGAAAATTCATCAAAATTTCTCCCCTATATGTGCGGGGAATGGAAAGCACTTAATATTGATGATGAAGCAATTTTGGATTCCGTAATAATCACCGAGGATGAAAATCTAAATATTGATGGGGACAATTTCAAATGGAAGTTAATAACTGAATCTGAAAATACTGTTACCTGTAATATTTTTGACGGAGAATCAGTCGCGGGAAGTTTCAATTTTACTATTGAGGATAATGGTGATATAAGACTTTCTCTGAGGGGTATAACGGAAAGAGAAGTTTCTTTATACAAACCCGACCATTACGAAGTTATCACTATAACCACAGAGAATGTCTTTGAGTATTTTGAATTTCAGGATTTTTGGAAAGAAAACAGAAATGCTTTCGACGAATTAACGAGTGTTAGAATTGATACAAGACTTGTCCTTAAAGAACAGTATTATTCTCGCGTATCTCAACGATTGATGGGCAGCGGTTATGGTGAGACAGTTGTAGAGAATGGTGCAATTGAATGGTTTTATAAGCGAAGTGGTTTGGATGTCGTTCTTAATTTAGAAGATAAAACATATTCTTTTGAAAACTTCGAATCTGGAACGGAAGATACTCAAACAGGAGTTCAAGGATTCGCTTGCAACGATGAATATGCAGGATTTTGGGCGAGATTTTTGGAGCTTGTGCCTGACAGCGAGGGGCGTCACACCTACACTTGGGCGTGCGCTTATGAAATGGAAATTACGAGATTGGAACTTGACTTGTATCTTATAGCAGAAATCGACTAACATATAAGAATTTAGGCGCGGGGCGCACGCTCCGCGCTATACACTATTACATAAACGGAGGAATAAGACAATGAAGAAATTACTTGCGCTGCTCCTGGCGGCGGTTATGTGTTTCTCTCTCGTTGCTTGCGGCGGAAATGGCGCGAGCGCAGAAAAGGCAGTGCTTGGTGCGTGGAACAAGGAAGGCGGCTATGATATTTGCCTTTTCTCCGATGACGGCAAGGTTGCTCGCGGTAACGAACAATACGAATGGTGGTATGACAAGGGTGCCGAAAGATATTGCATGTCATGCTATGGATTGACTTATACATTTGTCATTGAAGAAGATGAAACGGGGCGTTTCTTTTCCGTAGAAGGCATTCGCTACTACTATATAGAAAACTATGACCCCGAGAAACTGAAGGCAGAGTATATCCAAAAGCAGATCGTAAGCTTAACCGAGGGAAAAACGGAGCTTGTAGTCGGCAATACCTATACCACGGCAAACGGTGCCGAATTCACCTTTGAAAAAGCAGAAATAACAGGGGAAACGGATTGCTTCTTCAATCTGTATATTACTAGCGAAGAACAGCTCCGTTGCGATAAGGAAGCGTATCATTATTTTGGCGGCCGGAGCAGTTTCGGCATTGGATCTCAGAGTGAAGGCAATGAGGGAAAAACCCGCCGATATGCAGGATGCAGCTTTAAGAGCCTGTCTGAGTTAGAAGCGCACAAAGACCAATACGGTTTTCTTTGCTTTACCATTGACGAAACAGCCTACTATGTTGCCATAAACACATTTTTTGAATAAGAATGACCGAAGGAAACAGAGGCGCCGCCCTTCGGGCGGCGCCTCTGTTATTGGTAGGTCGGATAACCCCTCGGCTCTGCGGGGAAGAGTAATGCGCGAAGCGGCAAAACGACAGGCAAGCGATAAGCAAGACTTAGGCCATGACCGACTTCTGCCGAACAGACCGTTTCTCGCGGCGTCGGTTGGCAATAAACAGGATCAGGTCGAAGGAAACGACGGCAAAATTAAAGCAGTACATAACCAGCACATAGTTCATTTGTCCGCCGACGAGCTTCCCGGTAATGCCGGCGATATAACCGATCAGAATGGCTAGCATAAAGATAAGGCTCTTTCCCTGTGTGGAATGGGAGCGCAGACTCTTATAAACCGAAATCGGCCAGGACAAGCCAAAGCAAATCAGCATAATGGTTTCACATAGTTGTTGCATGATCTTTTCCCCTCGATGATATGAATTTTGGTGTTATACCGTATTATACACTTGACAAACCAAAAAGTAAAATATATAATTATTATAAAATCCATCATAAATCATTATGAATCGAAGGAAGGCTATGGAGCTACAGAAATTACGCTATTTTCATACCGTCGCCAAGTTTCAGCATATGACACGAGCGGCAGAGCATATCAACATCGCGCAACCGGCACTGACACAAGCCATTCGTTCGCTTGAGCGCGAGCTTGGCGTAGCACTGTTTGTCAAGCGGGGCCGCAACATCTTTCTTACGGAGTTTGGCGAGCATCTGAAGCAGCGGCTTGACATCCTTCTTCCGGACATTGATCGCATCCCGCTTGAAATCGAGCAAATGAAGCATCAGGTAACCAAAACGGTAAAGCTCAACATCCTGGCGGCCTCCACCTTTGTCATCAATACCATCGTAAGCTATCGCCAAGCTCACCCTGACGTCATTTTTGATTTCGAGCAAAACGCACGCCAACACGATTGCGATATCATTATCTCAACCAACGGACTGGGAGAAAGTCCGATGGGAAATCCGCAAAAACGCTTTGTCAAGGAGGAAAACATCTTCCTTGCCGTGCCCGGTGACTCACAATATGCCGCTTTTCCCTCGATTGAGCTTGCCACCGTCAAGGACGACGGCTTTGTGATGCTGTCAAATTCGCGTATGTTCGGCGTCATTTGCAATACCTTCTGCTCCATGGCCGGTTTTTATCCCAAGATCCTGTTCGAATCCGACTCTCCCGGCGCAGTTCAGAATATTATCAGTACCGGAACCGGCATTGCCTTTTGGCCGGAATATTCCTGGGGGTCATTGGCCAATCAAAATGTCGTTCTTCTGCCGATTACCAATCCGGTATGTAAGCGCGAGCTGAATATCGATCTTTACCAGCGCGTCCCCCAATCGGAATATGCGGCGGATTTTTTTGCATTTCTCGTTGCACAGATTACGGCCAATTCGCATGAATCTTCCCTTTGAGTTTTATGTCATTCCTAATCGCAAAAAACGGTATGAGAAAAGCGTCTCATACCGTTTTGTCAAGTCACCCGAAGGCATTGAAAAATTCACATTTTTATGATATAATCGGTTCGGAAAATTGTTGTTTGACGGAGGTAATGCTAATGAAGAGAATAATCGCCTTACTGCTCGTTGTTTTAACCGTTTTCACGTTATCCGGTTGTAACGGTTACTACACTGGCCATTTCTATGAAGCACATTGCAATTCAGAAGAATTGAATGTCACTCGAATTACGGTGCGATTACATAATAAAGAAGATGTTTGCTCTATTTCCAGCATTTATTACGAGCTTGAATATTTCGACGGTGATGAAGTAAACGTTTATATTCCTCAAGAAGTAATAGTTACTGAAAGCGGAAAAGCATATACAGTACGTTCGCTCGATGGGAAAGCTATGTTCCGTTTTGCCATAAATATATCTATTAAAGACAGAGAATTTACCGATGAAGAATTGTTGGCTCTAAAAGTCAATATCCATCTTGGTAATATCGTAGTAGATAAAATCACAAATCCCGAAGTGATCATAAATGATGGTTTTCATAGAAATTATGACAACCAACATTTTGTAAAGTAAAGCAAAACCATAGCATCAGAATAGAAGTAACAAACCGTTTAGGTATTGTATTCTAACCATCCAATCCCAATTTACTCAAACCGATTAAAAGCAGAGGCAACCGCCTCTGCTTTTGTCATCATTTGCCCCAGAACTTCTCTGAGGATCGACAAATCGGGGCATCTCGCTTGGTTTGCGAAATGCCCCGAAAGTGCTTATTGATGTGGTTTTCTTACTTGAAATATCTCTTGAGCAGACCCTCAAGCGCTCTGCCATGACGAGCCTCGTCGCGTGCCATCTCGTGGACGGTGTCGTGAATAGCATCGAGGTTGTTCTTCTTCGCGCACTTGGCCAGATCGAACTTACCGGCGGTAGCGCCGTATTCGCAGTCAACGCGCCAAGCAAGATTATCCTTGGTGGTCGCCTTCATATTGGCTTCGAGATCCTCACCGAGAAGCTCGGCAAACTTAGCGGCGTGCTCAGCCTCTTCGTAGGCTGCCTTTTCCCAGTACAGACCGATCTCGGGATAGCCCTCGCGGTGTGCGATGCGAGCCATGCAGAGATACATACCGACCTCAGCACATTCGCCGTTGAAGTTGGCCATCAGCTGCTCGAAGATGTACTTCTTGTCCTCATCGGAAATGTCGGGGTTGTTCTTAACGGTCTTGGCATAGATACCATACTCATGCTCGGCGGCAAGAGCAGCATTCTCTTCCATTACCTTGAACTTGGAAGCGGGAACCTTACAAACGGGGCATTTTTCGGGAGCAGCGTCTCCCTCGTGAACATAACCGCAAACAGTGCATACAAATTTCATAATCAATACCTCTCCATTAAAATTGATTAAAGATTTTATTTTTCATCGGCCGCGTCCCGGCAATCGGGACATAAACCGATAAATTCAATGATATGTCGCTCAACCGAGAATCCTTCGAGCGATTCGGCCAGACGCTCCAAGCCCTCCTGATAGGGCATCTCGACATCCTCCACGCGCCCGCAACGGCGGCAGGAGATGTGATAGTGCTTGCGCAAGCCGTATTCGTAACGGGCCGAAGCGCCCGGAGCATAGACGCGCTGTGCCTCGCCGCCCTCCTCGCTTTCGCCCGCCAGCACACGAAATACCGTGGCCGGGCTGATTGTAGGATAGCGCTCGTGGATGGCCTCATAGACCATCGCCGGCGTAGGGTGGTTTCCCAGCTCCTTTAGCGCATCGAGAATGATTTGCTTTTGTAATGTATTTCGTTTTTGCACGCAATCACCTCGATTCTCATTCTCTATTGATATTATATATCATTAAATTGAATTTGTCAATAGGTTTTTAAAAATTTTTTAGATTTTTTTCTTGATCAAAAATCCGTCATCCGGATGCTTCTATCCACACAAAGACTTTACATTTCTTCTCCGACACTTTCGCCGCCGTTCTTGACTTCGCTCCGCCAATCCGTTATAATATATTATAGGAAACATCATACAAATCACGATGGGAGACTGATATCATGAACGCAACCTACGACGCGCTGTTTACCCCTTGGAAAATCGGTGAGGTGGAGATTAAAAACCGCATCGTTCTCTGCCCGATGGGCGGCACCTCTCTCTTCGGTTGGTTTGAGCTGACCGGTTGCAAATTTGACCGTGAAGCAGCCAACTTCTTTCTCGAACGCGCCAAAAACAATGTCGGACTGATCATCCCCGGCATCGCGCCCCTGCGTGACACCTTCTGGGGCAAATGGCTCTGGCAAAATCCCAAAATGTTTGAGGAGCTCAAGGTCTTTATGGACGAGATCCATAAGACCGGTGCCAAGCTCTTCATCCAGCTGACCGCCGGCATGGGGCGCAGCTGGGCAATCACCGAGCTGGTCGGCCCTCTTCACAAAAACAAGTTTACACGTGCGCTGCTCAAGCCCATCCTCGATACCTCCCACGAGCTGGCCTCTCCCTCCGCACAGCCGGCACGCTGGGCTCCCGACATCATCTGTCCGGAAATGACAAAGGAGCAGATCCACGAGATCATCGAGGCCTTTGCCAAAACCGCCAAGCTCTGCCGCGACGCCG
The DNA here is from genome assembly GCA_015064545.1 of Oscillospiraceae bacterium. Classification (GTDB taxonomy): domain Bacteria; phylum Bacillota; class Clostridia; order Oscillospirales; family CAG-272; genus Colimorpha_A. The sequence continues at coordinate 11,646 of SVSA01000020.1, forward strand.
GTGTTGACGGTGTCGAGGTACACGCCGTACACGAGGGCTATCTGCTTGACCAATTTTCGATTTCCTTCTTTAATAAGCGTACCGACGAATACGGCGGCAGCTTTGAAAACCGCTACCGCTTTGCGGTTGAGATCGTCAAGGCGATCAAGGAAAGCTGCGGCGATGCCTTCCCCGTCTCGCTCCGTTACAGCGTCGAATCCAAGCTGAAGGGCTTTGCCGAGGGCGCGGTTCCCGGCGAGGACTACACCGAGGTCGGACGCGGCATGGAGGAGTCTGAACGCGCGGTTCGCTATCTGCAGGAGGCCGGCTATGATATGCTCAATGCCGACAACGGTACCTACGACAGCTGGTACTGGGCACATCCGCCGATGTATATGCCGCAGAACTGCAATCTGGAGGATGTAGCCCGCATCAAGAAACTGGTCGACATCCCGGTGATCTGTGCCGGCCGCATGGAGCCCGAGGTGGGTGCACAGGCCATTGCCGACGGACGGATCGATGCAATGGGCGTTGCCCGTCAGTTCCTCGCCGATCCTGCCTGGGTAACCAAGCTGATCGAGGATCGCCTGGAAGATATCAAGCCCTGTATCTGCTGTCACAACGGATGCTTTAATTTCTCCTCCTCCAAGGGACATTACAATACCCAGGATCTTACCGATACCATGGGCTTGGCCCGTTGTGCCATCAACGCCGAAACCATGCAGACGAAGAAGCACTATCTCGCCCCGGCCAAGAAACCGAAAACGGTGGCCGTTATCGGCGGCGGTATTGGCGGCATGGAGGCGGCACTTGTGCTGGCGAAGCGCGGACACACGGTCACACTCTATGAAAAGAGCGGCGAGCTGGGCGGTGTCTTTATCGCCGCCGCGGCCCCGAGCTTTAAGGAAAAGGATCGCGCGCTGATCGCCTGGTATCGCCGCGAGATCTCCAAATATCCTGCCATTACCGTGAAGCTAAACACCGAAATTACCGATCTTGGTACAATCGAAGCCGACGAAATCATCGTTGCCACCGGTGCTGTTGCCCGCAAGCTCCCCCTCCCCGGTGCGGATCTGGCCATCGAAGCCATCGACTTCTTGCGCGGAACCAAGACGGTTGGCGAGAGCGTTGTGATTGTCGGCGGCGGTCTGACCGGCTGTGAAATTGCCTATGAGCTTTACCTGCAGGGCAAAAAACCCACCATCATCGAAATGCAGGACGATCTGATCACTACGCCCGGCATTTGCCTTGCCAACACCTCCTTCTTGCGTGACTTCTTCAAGGCCAACCGCGTTCCTGTTTATCTGGAAACGAGCGTAAAGGCTATTGCCGAAGACCATGTGATCGTCACCGATAAAGCCGGCACCGAGCATCGCATTGACACCGACTCGGTCATTCTGTCGGTTGGCTACAAGCCCGCGCCCCTTGCCAAAAAGGGCGGCAAGGTACATGTCATCGGCGATGCGAGCGCCGTCGGTAACCTGCGCACTGTCATTTGGGGCGCGTGGGATGTCTGCATGAAGATCTGACACCGTTTTCCCGTCAGTCAACGATATTTCCGCCCTATGCGGCTATAAAAACGAAAGGATATCCGATCATGATTCTTACCCCAGAACAGCAAGCCATCCTGAACGGCGAAAAGGGTGAAACTCTCGCCCGCGTGATGGAAACCGTCGTTCGCTACGGTGAACTCTTCGGTGCCGAGACGCTGGTGCCCGTCACCGGCAAGCATAACCATCTCGTCACCTCCTTCGGCCTCAAAATGATGACGCCGGTGTTTGACCTGATGCAACAGCTGATTGATGCCGGTGCGCTTTCGGGACAGACCTTCTCGGTCGATCCCCGTCCGCTTGATAAAAATGTCCCGGCGAATTTCTTGCAAAAGCTGATTTTCAATAACTTCATGTATTCCAAGCAGGAGAGCTACGAGGAACAGCTGAAGCAGCTCGGTCTGATGAGCGACGATGCCTTCACCTGCACCTGCTACATGGATGAGGTTGGCAATAAGCCCCAAAAGGGCGACATTCTCTCTTGGGCCGAATCCTCGGCCGTCGTCTACGCCAATTCGGTGCTCGGCGCGCGTTGCAACCGTAACTCGGGCATTATTGACATTATGGGCTCGATTGCCGGCTATGTTCCCTGCTTCGGTCTGCTGACCGATGAGGGACGCAAGGCTACCTGGATTGTTGAAATCAAAACCACCAAAAAGCCCGAGGCTCAGCTTCTCGGCTCGGCTATCGGAATGAAGGTCATGGAAGACGTTCCCTATATCAAGGGACTGGATCGCTGGCTCGGCACCGATCTGAACGATGCCGCCTGCACCTACCTGAAGGACTTCGGTGCCGCTACCGCCTCCAACGGTGCAGTCGGTCTCTACCACATTGACAAGCTGACCCCCGAAGCGAAGGAGCTGGGAGAAGCCCTGATTGCCGAGGATGCCCAAGTTTATGTCATCGACGATGCCGAGCTGGAGCGCGTCTATCGTAACTATCCCGTCATCTGGAAGAATCCCGATGCGACGCCGAAGCTCTGCTTTATGGGCTGTCCCCACATGAGTCTCGAACAGCTCAAGAACTGGACTGACAAGGTTGAAAACGCCCTGCGTGAGGCCGGTAACAAAAAGGTGCTGATTCCTACCGTATTTACCGCCGCGCCTAACGTGTTGGATGCCTTCGAGAAAACGCCCTACGCCGCCCGCCTCAAGGCTACCGGTGTCATTACCTCCTATATTTGCCCACTTATGTATATGAACAATCCCCTCTGCGGTAAAATGCCGGTCATCACCTCCTCAAACAAGCTTCGCACCTACACCAGCGCCCGTTATTATACCGACGACGAGATTCTCGTCAAGATCACGAAGGGAGGAAACTAAGATGAAACAGTTCCAAGGACGTGTCGTTGCCCCCGGCGAGGTTAAGGCCGAGGCCCTGGTCTCCCACGGTGGCTTGAACACACTCGCCTCCTTCCAAAAGGCACTGCAGTTCGGTGACAAAAAAGCCACCTGCGGCGATCAGAATAATCCCGATCTTTACGGCCATGAAATGGCCGGTAAGGCGCTCTGCCTGCCTATGACCATCGGCTCGACCACCGGCGGCCTTGTAATCTACTGCGCTTGCGCCATGGGACGTCAGCCGGCTTGCCTGCTGTTCTCCCGTCCAATCGATTCGCTCGCCGGCGCCGGCGTTATCCTGGCCGATGTTTGGCTGAAAGGTGAAAATACCAAAATGCCTGTCGTCGATTCGCTCGGCGATGACTTCCTGGAAGCCGTTAAAACCGGTATGACCGTCACCGTTAAGAACGGCGGCCTCGTCGAAATCGAATAACCGAATCCTCACCAAGGGATGCGATTCCCCCAAGGGGCGCCGCCCCTGGGAACCCCGCTCCTTTCTTTGAAAGAAAGGAGCAAAGAAGCAAATATAGCCGAAAACTGCGTTTTCGGCAGGGATTTCTCAGGATCTCCCTGCAAAAAACGCAGTTTTTTGCCATTATCAAAGTTTTTGGGGTGCAGGGGGATTTTTTTAAAAATCCCCCTCGCCGGGGTGGCAGGGGCAGAGCCCCTGCGTATTGAGGACGCGTCTCCTCTCCCCAAGGGGCGCTGCCCCTTGGAACCCCGCTCCTTTCTTTGAAAGAAAGGAGCAAAGAAGCAATATAACCGAAAACTGCGTTTTCGGCAGGGAGTTCTTAGAAATTTCCCTGCAAAAAACGCAGTTTTTTGCTATCTCAAAAGTTTTTGGGGTGCAGGGGGATTTTTTCAAAAATCCCCCTCGCCGGGGTGACAGGGGCAGAGCCCCTGCGTGCTGGGTCGCGTCCTACCCCCAAGGGGCGCTGCCCCTTGGAACCCCGCTCCTTTCTTTGAAAGAAAGGAGCAAAGAAGCAGAATACCGAAAACTGCGTTTTCGGCAGGGTTTTTTTAAGATCTCCCTGCAAAAAACGCAGTTTTTTGCCATTATCAAAGTTTTTGGGGTGCAGGGGGATTTTTTCAAAAATCCCCCTCGCCGGGGTGGCAGGGGCAGAGCCCCTGCGTATTGGAGTCGCGTTTCTCTTCAATCGATCAAATGATCTCATGAATCACTTGGCCGCTTTCAGCGCTACGGAAGGCGGTTTCCATCACCTTCATAACGCGGCGCATTTCCTCATGTGTAACGATCTGCTCCTCGAGTCCATCAATCGCGCGGCAGAAATTCCGATAGAAATCGTGGACATCGGAGGTCGGCATAGCGATCTCATAGGTAATTGTGGTATCGCCGTCACGCGGAGCCATTGTCTTCGTAAGGCCGGACTGCGCGCGGATCGGAACAGCATCCTTTTCGATTGCATTTTTTCGGATTACGATTTCAAGCGGAGCATTCCATTCGCGAATGATTGCCGAGCCCTGCGAGCCGCGCACATAGAAACGGGGTAGATTGATAAAGTTACTGGTACCGACCTCGACCGTATAGACAGTACCGTTTTCGAAGGTCATAACGATATGGCAACCGTCATCGACCTCTTCGCCGGTAATATAGTCAAGGCGGGCATAAACCGAGGTGATCTTGACATCCTTAAAAATCATGATCGCTTGATCGATGAGATGGACGCCCCAATCGAGCACCATACCGCCACCCTCCGCCTTGACCTTTCGCCAGTCGCCGGGAATGCCGCGCGAGCCATGAACACGAGATTCAATAGACACCACTTGGCCGATACTGCCCGAAGCGACAAGATCAGCCACCGTAATCTTATCGGTGTCCCAACGGCGGTTCTGATGCACCGTAAAAAGCTTACCGTTCTGCTTGGCGACAGCGATAATCTCCTCTAATTCGGCGCTATTCATGGCCACCGGCTTTTCGCAGATAACATTCTTGCCGGCATTCAGCGCGGCAATGGCGAGCTCTTTGTGATGATCGTTCGGTGTTGCAACCGTTACGATTTCGACGGTGGGATCACCAAGCAACGCTTCCAGCGATTCATAGGAGTGAAGACCGTCCTTGACCGCCTTCGCCTGCTTTTCGGGATCGATATCAAATATTCCGGCTGCATCTACCACATCCGAGCGCATCGCGGTACGCGCATGGTATCCGCCCATGCCGCCGTAGCCGATAACAGCCAATCGTTTCTTAGTTGCCATGATTGTGACATCCTTTCTTTACAGTTGTTCCGCCCAACGAACGGCATTTTCCACCCAGGTCGCACAGTGCGCATTAATCGCACGCGGATCGGCAAAGCATCCGCCCGTAATCGGATTGGCAAGCGCCATTCCATGTGGGCCGTCGGGATAGACATGCAGTTCAAAGGTGCGTCCGGCGCGGCGATACGCCATAGCCATCCGCAGCGAATTTTCGATCGGAACGACCTGATCGTTTGCGGTATGCATCAAGAACACCGGAGCTGAACGCTCGTCCACCAGCTTGTCCAGACTTGCCGCCTCCAGCTGCTCTGCCGTCGGGGTATCGGTACCGAAGAGGTTGCAGAAGGAGCCGGGATGACTGATAGCCGGATCGCCCGAAATCACGGGGTAGATCAGGAGCATACCGGTCGGCTTATTATAGCCCTCCGGCATGGGAATCGTCTCATAGATTTCCGGCATATGCCACAGGGTACCGAGCGTACCGGCCAAATGTGCACCGGCCGAAAAACCAATAACAAACACCTGCTCGGGATCGATGTTATAGCGTGCCGCATTGTCGCGGATATGCTTCATCGCCGCCGAGGCCTCGATCAGCTGATCGGGGAAGGTGCGGCTTCTCGCAACCGAATAATGAAGCACAAAGGCATTATAGCCATACGGCATAAAGGCCATGGCGATCGGTTCCCCCTCGCGGTCACAGCAAACACCGCCGTAACCGCCGCCGGGAATGACGAGCATCGCTTTACGGGTAAAGTTCGGCAGGGCATCGGCCACATAGACATCCAGATAGACGTCCTCGCTGCCCGGCCAAAGAGAAATACGTTCAAAAATCATCGTTCGTCCTCCGTTCTCCGACAGAACGTCACGGCAGGAGTCAGGCCCAGCTCATCGTGCCGGGCTTCGGCTCGTTAATCATGAGGCCGCGCAAGAAGGAGACGGCCTTCTTCAGACCCTCGTCCACCGTCATCAGGCTATCCTCATGCTCAATCGAGAGCACCTTGTCATAGCCGGCCAGACGAAGGGCCGAGATCATATCGCGCCAATAGGCCTCCGAATTGCCGTAACCGACCGTGCGGAAGATCCAGGAGCGATTGAGCTCATCACTGTAATGCTTGGTATCCAGCACACCGTGCTTGGCGGTGTTGTAACGGTCGATCTTGGTATCCTTGGCATGGACATGATAGATAGCACCGGCCAGCTCGCGGATCGCGGCCACCGGATCCATGCCCTGCCAAATCAAATGCGAGGGATCAAAGTTTGCACCGAGAACATCGCCCACCTCACGGCGGATGCGGAGCATGGTTTCGGGATTATACACGCAGAAGCCGGGGTGCATCTCAAAGGCAATCTTGGTAACACCGTGCTCCTTTGCGAAGGCAGCAGTCTTGTGCCAATACGGGAGAAGCACCTCGTTCCACTGCCAATCGAGAATGGCAAGGAAATCCTCCGGCCAAGGACAGGTTACCCAGTTGGGATACTTTGCGCCCTCGTGATCGCCGGGACAGCCCGAGAAGGTGATTACGGTATCGATCTCAAGCTTTTCTGCCAAAAGAACAGCATTCTTGAAGTCGGCATCGTAGGAGGCGGCCAGCTCCTTGTTGGGGTGCACGGGATTGCCGTGTGCGGCCAGCGCGCAGATATCGACGCCATAGGTATTGAAGGTCTCGCGGAACTGATAGAAGGCGGCCTTATCCTGTAACAGATGGGCAGGATCACACTGGTTCTTGCCCGGATAGCCGCCGGCACCGATTTCGACCGTATCAATGCCGAGCTCGCGCATGACGGCCAGGGTTTCTTCCAAGGTTTTTTTACCGTAGAGATTCGCTAATACACTGAGCTTCATAAAAGAGATATCCTTTCATTGGAAATGATCAAAACAAAAACTGACGGATATAATCGCGGGTAAAGGCAACGCCGGCATGACCCAGCTCGCCGCGCCAGATCGCAGAATGGGGCTCGATGCTGAGATCTCCCGCATAGCGGCGGGCATAGAGAATCGAGAAGACCGCCGGCCAACGGATGTCATCCATACCGGCAGGAGGATCGTCGACGCCGCGGCGTCCCGCATGGGTCGTACCCTTGATATGAACATGGGACACCCGTTCGCCCCATTCGGAGAGAAGCGCGAGGTAATCCTCGCCGCGGTTATAGGCATGAGAAGCATCGTATTTGATGGTCAGTAAGGGCAGCTCGCCCAGCACGACCTCCCACTGCTTGGCAGTCACGAGATAGTTGTTCCAATCGCAATTCTGCAGGGCTACGCGGACGCCGCTCTCCTTGGCTCTCTCGCAAAGAGGCCCCAGGAAGGCAATCGCATTTTCATAATTACGAAACAGACTGATCGAAGGATCGTAGTTACAGCCGCAGACAAAGGTTTTGGCACCCAGCGCGATGGCGGCATCCAGCAACCGGCTATACTGCTCGGCCTTATCGCCATCAATGCGGCCGTCGGCCATCAGACTGTGATTCCAGCGTCCGACGCAGGAGACATCGATTCCCGTACGGAGAATCTCTGCCTTGACGGCATCCTGTTTGCCGATCAGCCGTTCGGCCTCCTCGGCGTTGTTACAGCAAATCTCAACGAAATCAAGACCGCTGTTCTTCACCAGATCAAAGCCGGCGGCAGAATAATCATTTTGAATGCGTCCCAGTCTCATAACAGGTTACCGAAACGGATCAGTTTTCGAAGCGATAAATGTCGCCGGTCTTGGCCGAGGTATAGATACCCTCGAGGATGCGCGTAACGCAGTAGGCCTGCTCCGGCAGGGTAGAGGGAGCGGTGCCCTTCTTGATGGCATCAAGGAAGAGACGTGCCTCGCGAGAGGCGGGATCGCTACCGCTATCGCCGTCGTAGAAGGCGACGCCGCCGGCCGACATGTTGGCCTCGGTCACGCACTGACGGCCGCCGCGAACCGAATTGATGCGGACATTACCGCCCATATCACCGCCGGCCTTGGTACCGCAAACCGAGGTAACGGCCTCACGGACATCGAGCGTATTCAGCGCCCAGGAGGAACGAAGAACAATGGTTGCACCGTTTTCCATCACGACAAAGCCGAAGGCCGAGTCCTCAACCGTAAACTTCGCAGGATCCCAATCGCCCCAAGCGTTACCGGTCTGGGTGTCGTTATTCAGCTTATGATATGCCGTACCGACGCAGTACTTGGGCTTATAGTTGTCCATAATCCAAAGCGTCAGGTCGAGCGCATGGGTGCCGATATCGATCAGAGGACCGCCGCCCTGCTCGTATTCGTTGAGGAACACGCCCCAGGTAGGAACGGCGCGGCGACGGATAGCGGTAGCCTCGGCATAATAAATGTCACCGAAGGTGCCGTTTTCGGCCTCTTGCTTCATGTAGAGCGAATCGTTACGCTGACGGTTCTGATAGCCGATGGTCAAAACCAGACCGGTTTCCTTGGCGGCATCGACCATTTTCTTAGCCTCTTCGGAATTGATCGCCATCGGCTTTTCGCACATAACATGCTTACCGGCATGAAGTGCATCAACGGTAATAAAGCTATGGGAACGGTTCGGCGTGCAGACATGAACGGCATCGATCGTGGGATCGGCCAACAGCTCCTTGTAGTCCACATAGGTCTTGGCGCCCTCAACACCGAACTTCGCGGCAGCTGCCTCGGCCTTTTCGGGAATGATGTCGCAGAAGGCGACCATTTCCACATCCTTCTGCTTTTTCAGCGCAGGCATGTGCTTGCCATTGGCGATACCACCGCAGCCGATAATACCAATCTTAATCACGCGATTGTTTTCCATAATAAAAATCTCCTTTTATGGGAAAATTAATTTTGCTGTTTGACATTTCCGCACAGAAGCGGCGGATTCTTCTGAACATATATGTATTATATCCCAATTTCCACATAGTGTCAATACGCCTTTATTGCGCTTCTGTGAATTTATTTTGCGGTTTTCGCTTTTTCGGATAAAACCGTGAAACATTTCGGCCAAGCATGGCAAAACTCATGAAAAAAGGAGGTTTTCGGATGCTTCCCACACTCCCTCTTCTCGGACTGCAATTCCACCCATTGACACCCTACCGTCTCGCCGAGGCGGCACTTTCCCGCTATGAAACCGAGGGCTCGGCCACCATTGTCACACCCAACGCGCTGATGCTGGCGGCGATCTGCCACCGCCCCGCCTTACGCCAGCTTCTTGCCGAATTTGATCTGACTGCACCCGACGGTGACGGCGTGCGGCTGGCCGCCCGTTTGTGCCGCCGCAAAATCCCACTCAAATGCGCCGGCATTGAGGTCGGCCACGCGCTAGTACGTTTGGCCGCCGAGCGAGGGCTTTCGCTTTTCCTTTGCGGAGGACGCCCGGGTGTCGCCGAGCGTGCCGCCAAGCGGCTGACCGACACCCTGCCCACCCTGCGGATTGCCGGGGTATGCGATGGCTATCAGGGCGAGGCGATCTTGCAGGAGCGCATAGTCGCAAGCGGCGCGGTCATTGTGTTTGTCTGTCTTGGCTTTCCCAAGCAGGAGCAGTTCATCGCGGCCTGCCGCCGCGTCTATCCGGCCGTTTATGCGGCGCTCGGCGGCAGTCTCGATGTCTATGCCGGTGATCGCCGCCGTGCGCCGCGGCTCTTTCAGCTGCTTCACGCCGAGTGGCTGTGGCGGGTTCTCTGTGAGCCGCGACGCATACTCCGACTGGCACCCTTGCCGCGATTTTACCTTTCCCTCTTGGCCAATCGCCTCGGATTGCGGCCGTCACGGCGACGATGTGACCCATTTGGCAAAAAAATTTAAGATTTCAGCAAGAAAATTCGTAAAACCCTGTTGAAACCTTGCGAAAACTGTGCTATAATAAGACGATCTTATCAAGAGTGGCGGAGGGACCGGCCCTGCGAAGCCCGGCAACCGTCGCAAATCCCCGTGGGATTTGCGATACGGTGCCAAATCCGAGCAGATGAGACGTCTATGCCCTCACTGCCCTCGGTATCTGCCGGGGGCTTTTTGATGCTCACGCCAATCCGTATCAATGAAAGGATATATTGCACATGAAACGACTGTTTACCTCCGAATCGGTTACCGAAGGACATCCCGACAAAATCTGCGACAAGATTTCCGATTCTATCCTCGATGCCATCCTCGCTCAGGATCCTTGCGCCCGCGTTGCCTGCGAAACCACGACAACGACCGGCTATCTCTCGATCATGGGCGAAATCACCACCACCGCCCAGATCGATTTTCAGACCGTTGCCCGCGAGGCGGTTCGCGAAATCGGCTACAACCGCGCCAAATACGGCTTTGACTGCGATACCTGCGCCGTTCTGAACTCGGTACATAAGCAGTCACCCGATATCGCGCTTGGCGTAGACAAGTCCTATGAAGCCAAGGGCGGCAATAGCGACGGCTACGACATCGGTGCCGGCGACCAAGGCATGATGTTCGGCTATGCCTGCAACGAAACCCCCGAGCTGATGCCCCTTCCCATCTCGCTGGCCCACGCCTTGGCTAAAAAGCTGACCGCCGTTCGAAAAGACGGCACCCTGCCCTATCTCCGTCCCGACGGTAAAACGCAGGTCACTGTGGAATATGAAGACGACCGTCCCGTCCGTGTCGACACGGTTATCCTTTCCTCTCAGCACGACCCCGAAGTCTCGCTTGACACCATTCGCGAGGATGTCATCCGCGAAATTATTCTGCCGACCGTTCCCGCCCATCTGATGGACGAGAAAACGAAAATCTATGTCAATCCGACCGGCCGCTTTGTTATCGGCGGACCGAACGGCGATTCGGGCCTGACCGGACGCAAAATCATCGTCGACACCTACGGCGGTTATTCCCGTCACGGCGGCGGCGCCTTCTCGGGCAAGGATCCGACCAAGGTAGACCGCACGGCCGCTTATGCCGCCCGTTATATCGCTAAAAATGTCGTGGCCGCCGGTCTGGCCTCGCGCTGTGAGGTGCAAATTGCCTATGCAATCGGTGTTGCCAAGCCGGTTTCGGTTATGATCGATACCTTCGGCACCGCCAAGATCGACGAAAGCAAGATTGCCGAGGCCGTCTCGGCACTGGTCGATCTCCGCCCCGCCGCGCTGATCGAGCGTTTTGATCTACGCAAGCCGATCTATGCTCCGCTCGCCGCCTACGGCCACATGGGACGCGAGGAGCTCGGCGTCAAATGGGAGGAGCGCGATCTCGTACCTGCCCTCCGCACCCTGCTGTGAGGACGGATATGGAGCTTGTTGTTGCTGTTGACCGCGGCTGGGGTATTGGATGCCGCGGTGAGCTTCTTTGCCGCGTCAGCGCCGATCTGAAGCAGTTCCGCGCACTCACCACCGGCAAAACCGTGTTGCTCGGCGCGAAAACGCTGGCCACCTTTCCGGGCGGTAAGCCCCTAAAGAACCGTCGGAACATTATCCTCAGCCGCCGCCCCGATTACACGGTAGCGGATGCCGAGGTTGCTCATAGCGAGTCCGAAGCGCTGGCACTTCTGTCGGAGAACGAGGCCGCTGTTGTCATCGGCGGCGAAAGCATCTACCGTCTTCTTCTGCCGTACTGCGATACCGCGTATGTCACAAAATTCGATACGAGGCAAGAGGCCGATGCCTTTTTCCCCGATCTTGACCGGGACGAAAGCTGGATACTGACCGAGGAAAGCGAGCCGCAGATGGCATCGGAGACCGATTCTCACCCCGGTATGCCGTATCGCTTCTGCACCTATCGCCGAAAGGATTCCCTATGAAACATGGCATCACACAGGTGGCTGTCATCGGTGCCGGTCACGCCGGTATTGAGGCGGCTCTGGCTTCGGCCCGCATGGGGCTGGACACGGTGCTTTTCACCATAAATCTCGACGCCGTCGCCAATATGCCCTGTAACCCCTCCATCGGCGGTACGGGGAAAGGCCATCTCGTCTTTGAAATTGATGCGCTCGGCGGCGAAATGGGACGGGCGGCCGACAAGGTTACCCTCCAAAGCCGCACGCTCAATACCGGCAAAGGCCCCGCCGTTCGCTCCAAGCGTGTCCAAGCCGATCGTATGCGCTATCGCGCGCTGATGAAGCAAACCATCGAAAAAACCGAGAATCTACGATTGGTTCAGGCCGAAATCGTCTCTCTCACCATCGAGAACGGGCAGGTGCGCGGCGTGGTTACCGCGCTCGGCACGGCCTGGCAAGCCGAGGCGGTTATCCTTGCCACCGGCACCTATCTTGACAGCCGCATCATCGTAGGCGAGCACGCCTTTCCTTCCGGTCCCGACGGTATGCTCCCTGCCAAGGGGCTCTCGGATAATCTCCGCGCGCTCGGCATCGCGCTGATGCGCTTCAAAACCGGTACCCCTGCACGCATCCATCGCCGCAGCATCGATCTTTCGGTTTTGGAACAGCAGGACGGCGAAGAGGTCATCACGCCCTACGCCGCCGATACCGACGGCGAGATGCTCAACCGTATCGAGCAGCTTCCCTGCTTTACCGCCTATACCAACGCCGATACCCACCGTATCATCCGTGAAAATCTGCATCGCTCGCCGCTGTATGCCGGCATGATCCGCGGCACCGGCCCGCGTTACTGCCCCAGCATCGAGGACAAGGTCGTGCGCTTTGCCGACAAGGAGCGCCATCAGCTCTTTGTGGAGCCAACCGGCGCCGACACCGACGAAATGTATCTGCAGGGCTTTTCCTCCTCGCTTCCCGAGGATGTTCAGCTTGCCATGCTCCATTCGTTGCGCGGCTTTGAAAAAGCCGAGGTCATGCGTACCGCCTACGCCATCGAATATGACTGCTGCGATCCTACCCAACTCTATCCTACCTTAGAGTTCAAGGCAATCCGCGGTCTTTACGGTGCCGGACAGTTCAACGGCACCTCCGGTTACGAGGAGGCCGCCGCACAGGGACTAATAGCCGGCATTAACGCCGCGCTGAAGCTGAAGGGAGAGCCGCCGCTCATCCTGTCGCGCGACAGCTCCTATATCGGTACGCTGATTGATGACCTGGTCACCAAGGGCACAAACGAGCCCTATCGCATCATGACCTCGCGCTCGGAATACCGCCTGCTTCTGCGCCAGGATAACGCCGAGGAGCGGCTTATCGACGAGGGGCGCCGCATCGGCCTCATCTCCGAGGAACGTTATGCGCGTTATCAAACGCGCATGGAAGCCATCCAGACCGAAACCGCGCGTCTTTCTGCCACCGGCGTGGCCCCGTCCGAGGCGCTTAACGCCTATCTGACGGCTATGGAAACCGCGCCGATTACCACCGGCATCCGTCTGAGTGAACTGCTCCGCCGCCCACAGGTAACCTACGAAGGACTCGCGCCCTTCGATCCCGAACGGCCGACACTCCCTGCCTCTGTCACCTACGAGGTGGAGGTTCTGCTAAAATATGACGGCTATATCAAGCGCCAGCTCGCCGAGGCCGCCCGTACCGCGAAGCTCGCCGAGAAGAAATTGCCGCCTGATATCGATTATCTCGCCATCGACGGCCTCCGTCTCGAAGCGCGCCAAAAGCTCGACAAGATTCGTCCGTCCGACATCGGACAGGCCTCCCGCATCAGCGGTGTCAGCCCGGCCGACATTTCGGTGCTTCTGATCTGGCTAAAAACCAAGGAATAATATGAAGGGGGGCTCCCCCCCTTCATCCAACCGAGAGGCACAGGCTTTTCTGTCTGGCAGACAGCACATCGGCTACCGGCTGAACGCCAAGCGGCGCAGATCTGCCGATGCCTCGGCAGAAGAGGCAACACCCCTTGCCAAAACCGCCGCACCGACCGAGCGCCAAGCGGTACTCGCTGTACCGCACCTCAGCGCAAGAAGTCAGCACTTTCTTGCCAAAACCGGCGAGCCGGCTGAACGCCAAGCGGTACAGGCATACTGAAGCCTTATCACACAAGACTACATCGTCTTCGCCAAAACCGACGAGCCGTAGGCGAGGCGTAAAGCTTCTTCTTTTTGATTCTAAAACTTTTTCTTCGAAGAAGAAGAAAAAGTTTTAGCGCGCTTTCTTTCGTTCTTTCTTTGCGCGGGCAAAGAAAGGACAAAAAAGAAAACTA
>SVSA01000117.1 GCA_015064545.1 Oscillospiraceae bacterium
ATAATGGTGATAACACCAAGACCGCCGATCTGAATCAATATCAGAATAATGATTTGTCCGAAAACACTCCAAGAGGAAACGGTCGGTGTAACTACCAGACCCGTAACACAGGTGGAGGTTGTTGCGGTAAAAAGCGCATCTAAAAATGGCGTCGGTTTTCCATCCGCTGAGCTGATCGGCAAGGTTAGCAACACAGCACCGATCAGTATGGCGATCAAAAAGCTCAATAAGATGATGTGTGTGGTCGATATCCGCATCCGTTGTTTTTTCATAATTTCATGATGTATCCTCATGTTACTGTAGAAAGACAAAAAGGAGCCAACTCCTCTGCAGACAGCTGGTTCCATCGTTTGTTATTCTTACCGTTATTATACCATATTCTGTTCGTATCGTCAAGTTTTTGGCAGAATTTTCTTAGGGATCTGCGGAAAATCCTTCGCGGTCGCGCTTTTCATTTTGGCAGCAGGGTATATCTGATGTCTTTTTAAAGGGAGTTCGCTCCTTCTTGACTTTCCTCTTTGTTTACGGTATAATGTGAAAGAAAGTGAAAAACGGTAAGGGTATTTCGCCCTGCCAAGAACGAAAAGGAAAAGCAAGCATGAAAACAGTCGTGCAAAAAGACAACGCTGCCATATTTCCCTATATTGCGTACATCCCCGAGAATATCGGTTCTCATCCCGCCTTGCTTCTTCACCTTCATGGCGCCGGCGAACGGGGAAACGGCGGTGCGGATCTTCCAAAGGTTCTGGTCCATGGATTCCCGAATATCGTCAATGACTCCAATCTGAAGGACTGTATTTTAGTCATGCCTCAATGTCCGAGCGATACCTTTTGGGTTGCTAGGCTCGAAAGCCTGAAGGCCTTTCTTGACGAGATCGTACGGCAATATGAAGTAGATACCGCACGGATCTATCTTTGCGGGTTGAGCATGGGAGGATTTGGCACATGGTATATGGCCATGGCCTATCCTGAGCTGTTTGCCGCCATCGCTCCCTGCTGTGGCGGTGGTATGGCGTGGAATGCGGATGTGCTGAAAATGCCGATATGGGCCTTTCATGGGCTGGAGGACCTCACGGTTTCTCCGACTCAAACAAGGGAGATGGTGGAGAGGCTACGAGAGAGTAATCCGCAGGTGAAATGTGATTTTTACGAGGGCGTCGGTCATGATTCCTGGCGACGGGGATTTAACGAGGAAACGCTACGGTGGTTGCTGTCGCAGAAAAAAGAAACATAACGGATGGATGGGGCAGTAGAAAAAACGGAGGAACGTGTATGAATGCACCGGTTTTTACGGGAACATGGGGAAGCTGTCACATTCAGGGTATTGCGGTCGATCGGAAACACGGATTTTTGTACTATTCCTTTACGACGATGCTGGTCAAGGCCAAGCTGGACGGTACGGTGATCGGATCGGTGGACGGTCTTGTCGGGCATTTGGGCTGCATTGCCTTTTGTGAAGCCGATGGCTGTGTATACGGTTCATTGGAATATAAAAATGACGCCATTGGGAAGGGAATTCTCCACAAAACTCAGTCCGAGCTGAGCTTTTCCGATGCCTTTTATCTTGTTAGATTTGATGTGGAGAAAATCGACCGTTTCCATATCCCGGCCGAAAACAGCGATATCATGACAGCGGTATACCTGAAGGAGGTTGCCGATGATTACCACGGTACGGGCCTCGATACCGATGGCAAGACGGTTGCACACCGCTATGGCTGCTCGGGTATTGACGGCGTTACCTTTGGCCCGATCCCGGGACAAAGCGAAGCGGATGGGATGTATTTGTATGTGGCTTATGGTATCTACGCCGATATTAATCGTCGCGACAATGACCGACAAATCTTGCTTTGCTACGATCCCGGTATGTGGAAGGACTATGCGGCGCCGCTCAATCAAAAGGCTATGCACCATAAAGGCCCGATCGCTCCGCTGCACAAATACTTTGTCTATACCGGAAATACAACCTACGGCGTGCAGAATCTCGAATACGATCGTTTTACCAAGGCTTTTTATATGGCGGTTTACAAGGGAAAGAAGCCCTGCTTTCCCAACTATGCGCTCTTTGCGGTGGATGCCGGGGTTCCGGCGAAGCGTGAGCGGATTGACGAGAGCGACGAGCTTGTCGAGGTGCTGACTTTGACAACCGATGGGCAGTACGATGAGGCAAGCGGTGTTTATGGGTGGCAGTTTCCCTTCGGAGCTACCGGCCTTTATTCCTTTGGAGACGGCCGTTGGTTGATTTCTCATCCGGAAAAGCGTCCCGATGGGCAATGTGCCCACCTGTACCCGTATCGCTGGGATAAGAGCACCCCGTTTGGTCCGATGATACCGATTGCCGAGTTAAAAGATCGTGATTGTTGATGGCTTTCGCACACATGAAATGACATTTTTTGGGTAAGGGACTTATAGGAAAAGTATCATAAGGACAGGCATCAAGACAGCTCGTGGACAACGGTGGACAACCGTTCGGCAACGAGGAAAAGAGAAAGGACAATACCATGAAATCAAATCAAACGATTATTTTTGGTGACAGCTATTCAACCTTTGCCGGCTATGTGCCGGAGGGGTATGCGGTCTATTATTCGGAGAAGGGACGGCCCGAAACCGATGTTTGCCGGGTGAGCGAAACCTGGTGGCATCAGGTGGTTTCCGAGGCGGGGCTTCATCTGGTGATGAATAACAGCTGGTCCGGTTCAACCATTGGTTATACCGGCTACAACAAGTACGATGCTTCTGAGACCTCTTCCTTCCTGTGCCGCTTCCGAAAACTGCAAGAAAATGGCTTTTTTGAAGAGAATACGATCGACACCGTTTTGATTTTCGGC
The DNA here is from genome assembly GCA_015064545.1 of Oscillospiraceae bacterium. Taxonomy (GTDB): domain Bacteria; phylum Bacillota; class Clostridia; order Oscillospirales; family CAG-272; genus Colimorpha_A. The sequence continues at coordinate 2,826 of SVSA01000117.1, forward strand.
GGCACCAACGACAGCTGGAGCAATGCGCCGCTCGGCACCATGCAGTATGAGGGCTGGGAAAAAAAGGACCTGTACGAGGTGCTGCCCGCTGTCTGTTGCTTTCTCAAAACGGTGCGCGATGCACTGCCCGAGGCAGCGGTCTATTGCCTGATCAATACCGAAATCAAGACCGAAATTGCGGAGGGCATGAAGGCGGCTTGCGAGGCTTACGGTGTGACGGCCGTGACATTTGAGCAGATTGATAAAAACTGTGGCCATCCTACCGTGTTGGGCATGAAGCAAATCAAGGAGCGTGTGCTGCAGGTGATGCAGGAGCGTTCATAACGACAAAAAGACAAAAAAAGGAAAAACCCTCGGCTGCGTGAACTGCCCCAAATTGTGCGGACAGTACAAAAAGCCCCGAGAGGGTAGCATATTAAGAAATTAATCAACGAACTGACATCGCATTTCAAGTGGTGTCAGTTTTGTTTTGAGTTGGATGCGTTCGT
>SVSA01000021.1 GCA_015064545.1 Oscillospiraceae bacterium
GCCGACGGCGGTTTACCGGCCAGCGTGTGATGGATGTTTATGCCGATACGACCTCGCCGATGTACCTGCGCACCTGGGTCGGCGGAGAATATAAAGAAAATGCCTGGTATCCCCCCGATCTGAAGGATGTTCCGGTTATCTACCGCCCCGATATGCCGGAGGAGGATGCGTCCCGTGTAACCGAAAACTTCTTCGATCTTTTAGCGAGTGTTTACGGTGAAGAGACTTATGAAAAGCTTGGCTTCTCGAATGCCGTGGTGACGATGTTGCCTACTGCAAGCGGCCAGCTGGTTCCGTTGCCGGTGACCACACGATCCCTTTTGGGAAGCGAGGGCTTTTCTGCCTTGCGCGTTTCAGACGGTCTCTATGCCTGCTTGTCGCTTCCCGGCTTGCCGTATTCTACCTGGTCGATCGTGCCCTATGACCGCGGCGGCGAATGTGCTTATCGCTTTGAAGAAGCGATTTTGGGGTATTATGATTTTTCGCGCTATTGCCGGGAGGGAGAAATTCCCGAGGGCATCAATCCGATTGGCCAAAAGCTGTGTCAGACCTTGGATCGCGACAAGATGGAGGAATATTTGGATTTTGCCAAGAATCGCGATCAGCACATTGCGTATCTGTATACCGATGTTCCGTATTCCGAAGGAATCGTAACGGTAGTCCGCGATCTGCTGGAGAATACCGCGATAGCGCAATATTATCGAAAAGAGTTTGTGGATCGTCTATCCTTCGAGCAAAGTGCAGGCAACTATATGGAGGAAGCGATTTGTCTGCGCTCCGCCGAGGCTGATGGCTACGACATTTACCGTCTTGACGAGACAGCCGCGGCAACTGCCGGAGAGGCGGTGGCACGAATCGTGTCTTCGTATTTGACAGAGCACTATGCCTATTCGCTTGATCCTGCGGAATCGGTAAGATATACCGACGCCATCGATGCCTTTTTGTTAGACAGCAAGGAGGGCTATTGCGTACAGTTTGCTACAGCAGGCACACTGATTTTGCGCGGACTTGGCTTTGCAGCACGTTATGCGGAGGGCTATCTGGCAGATGATTTCGGACGAAACGGAAGCCGTGACTATACGCAGGCGTATCGGTCGCGTGTTCGGGATCATAATGCGCATTCCTGGTGCGAGGTGTGGGTGCACGGCTTTGGATGGGTTGTTGCAGAAATGACGCCCGGATATGCCGGTATCCTTTACCGTGATCCGCCGAAAGCGCCGGAGACGACTGCTCCCGATACCAATGTCCCCGATACCACCGAGCCGCCGACCACAACGCTTCCCCCTGAAACAACGAAAGAGGACGATACGACAGAACCGCCCGAAACCAATCCGGATGAGACAACCGAATCGGACGGCGATGCGGTAACCGATCCGCCTTCGACCGATACGGAAGATACCTCACATGGAATCACCTCGCCGATCGCAGGCGTGGATTTAACACCGCTGTTGCTCGCGATTGTCATTCTGCTGCCGCCGGTTGTCCTTGGGATGCTGGTGGTTCGGCGCGATCGCAGATTGGCGGCCAAGCGCCGCGGACTGCTTCGCCGTGCTGCGGATCCGGAATCCCTTTCTGCCGAAGAGCGCCAACGTCTCGGAAAAGAACTGACGGCCTCTTTGACGGCGGTTTTGGGGGCTTATCGCTTACTGCCGCAACACGGTGAGATGCCGAGTGCCTTTGCGGTTCGTGCGGATAAGACATTGGCATCGCTTTCCTTGAATCCGCTTCCTTCCGAGGCGGTCAGCAGTCTGATGGCACAGGTGTACGGCGGCGCGATGAGCGAGAAGGACCTGCGCATTGCCTCACGGTTCCTTGCTGTCCTGATCGAGAATGCCGGAAAACATCTTGGGATCTTCCGTTATGTATGGTATCGCTTCGGCCGCGGTATTTTGTAAAAGGAGAAACAGACGATGATATTTGATATTCCCGAAGGCTCTTTGCTTGGCGGTGCTCCGCTGGCTTATTTGGGCGATGCGGTGTTAGAGCTTCTGACCAGACAGTACTTGCTGGGCAGCGGTGTTACCGATGTCGGCAAGCTGAATGCGATGGCGCTGTCCTATGTGAAGGCCACCGCGCAAAGCGAGGCTGTTGAGCGGCTACTGCCGCATCTGACCGAAGAGGAGACGGCGGTGTTCAAGCGCGGTCGAAACGCGCATGGCGTGGCCATTCCCAAGAGTGCCTCTGCGTCTCAATACCGTCGGGCGACCGGCTTGGAGGCATTGTTTGGCTATCTGTACGTGAACGGACGCAACGAACGTATGAAGACCTTATTTCGGATTGCTTACGCTTTGGATACATCCACAACCGCATGAGAAAAGGAGCTGCAAGTGCGAAAAACGCTTGCGGCTCCTCTTGTTTTCGATGATGCGGGGCTTATTTGCCGCAAAGGCGGCAGAGCCCGTTCTTGGCTTTGTCGATCAGTTCTCCGATGCGGGCATTGTCCACGGCATAAACACGGCCGAGAAGCGCGCCCTGCTGTCCTGCCTGGGCAGGGGTTACGGTAAGGATGCCGAGAAGAAGCGCTATGGTTAACAGGCAAAGCACAATTTTCAGATGCATACAGACAATTTTCATGACTGTGAATTCCTTTCATACGTCGCCCTGTGCCGTAATCAGAGCGGCGAGCATTTCACCGAGAATCTCGGCCGATGCCTTCGCTTCGGCCAGTGTATTCACGCAGGTGCCCACCTCAATCAGCAGCCCGTAGGGGGAATACTGCTGATTGAAGGAAGCATTTTTGAGTGTGATCGGACGGACAAAGGTGGGAAGGCGCTCGGTCAGAATATGCTGGGTGTTTACGGCGAAGGTCAGATTGTCACGCCAATTCGGGTGTACGGCACCGGCCGCGTCACTGCCGACCACCAGCATAATCTGTGCGATCGGCGTGCTTTCGTCGTATGTAATGGTTTTGTAAACCTCGGTTGTGCCGACCAACGCGTCCCGATGAATATCAAAGGCATAGCGGATGGATGGATACTTGTTGCAGTATTCCCGCACGGTTTGAGCGGAATTGGTATAGGCGGCGTTGTAAGAGGTGGCGTCGTGCATGGTTTCGCAGTGAATGGCCTTGATTCCGTTGCGATTGAGGGCCTCGGTAAGAACCTTGCCGACGGCGACCACATTGTTTTCGATATCACGGGAACGGGGAAGCGCCGAGGGGGAATAGGAAAGGCGCCCCTCCTCGGCATAGCCTTCGGTGCCGTGTGTATGATAGATGAGCACCAAGGGCGGATCCTCGGGGGAAGCCGGCTTGGTGGGGGAGGTGAGCGTGAGGTCTTCCGCGGTCAGGAACGAAGAAATATCGATGGCATAGGTGGTATTGTTTTGGAGGTGGACGGTGCCGGGTGACGGATTTTTGCTCAGATCGGTTTTTACGATTTTCAGCTCGCCTACCGGAATGGTGCCTTCTTTTTCAAGAAAGAGGCGGTCGTATATCCCGAGTGCCAAGGGATATTCGGACTGAAAAAACAACGGGCGGAATTCCTTCGGGATCTCCTCGGCACCGGCTTCCAGCTCGTCCCGGTTGGGAAGAGAAGGTATGGTATCCGGCGTGTCGGGAGGCTGGCTGTCGGGGGGCATCTCCCAATGCTCGGCGACGGTGCTGTAGCCGAGAAACGAGAGAACAAGTGCGGACAAGAGAATAACGGACAGAAAGCGAGAGATTTTTCGAATTTGTCGGAAACGGCGTCCCGCTTCGGGCATCAGATGGGATTTGTTCATGAACGGCCTCCTTGCGGCAGTATCGATACAGCCTATGCGGCAACCGATCGCATTATACCACCGAATGACAAAACGCACGATCAATGGCGGCGGCAATCAGCTTTGCCATTTCGCCGGTCGCGGTGTCGGTGTCCTTAACCGTGACAAAGAAGCTGCGGCCGTTATCCAGCTCGCGGCGCAATGAGGGAGAGATTTCTTCAACGCCGGCACGTTCCAACATATCGGATACCATCGTCGAGGAGTCCACGACGGTCGGAACACCGATGGCCAAAACGGGTGCCCCCACCGTTGTGCGATCAATGGCACGGCGGTGATTGCCGATACCCGATCCGGGAGCGATGCCGGTGTCGGAGAGTTGAATCGTTACAGCCAGACGATCGACACTTTTGGCAGCCAGCGCATCCACGCAAAGGATAAGTGAGGGCAAGGCTGTGTCGGCCGCACCGCGGATCAAGGCGGCGGTTTCGATCCCGGTTTGTCCGATTACGCCCGGTGCAACGGCCGAAAGCGGTAACGTGCCGAGACGGGCAAACAGCGGCGGATCCAGTTCCTTGATGTGGCGGGTCACGGTCAGGTGCTTGACGGTCAGAGGGCCGATGGCATCGGAGGTGATGTCGCGGTTGCCGAGTCCGGCAACAAGAATCGATTCCAGGGAGGGCGCGAGGGCGTGTGCCATAGAGAAAAGCTCCTCGGCGAGAAGTGCAACAGCTTCTTCATACCGTTCATCGCTGTCGAGCCAGATTTTTCCGACCGTGATTGTGACATACGAGCCAATCGGTTTTCCTAAAATCGCGGCACCCTCGCGGTCGAGAACGTTAAGACGAGAAACCGCAAAGCCATGGCTTTGGGCTTCGCTGAAGCGAATGCCGCGAAGGGCTTCCTCGGATTCTGCGGAAGGATAACATTCGGCGGCCATATCGGTTCGTAAATATTCGTTTTGTTCGGGCATGATCGGGCTTCTCCGTTTGATTGCGAATTCTGCGCTTAGTCTTTCCGGTTGCCTCAAGGGACATGCATTGGCAAACTGCACAAATTTATCCTTTTTAAATTGTGCAACTGACTAAAACTTGAAAAAGCGCGGAATTCAAGCAAAATACCCATTGATAAAATTTAAAAAAAGTGCTATAATAGGGAAGATATTAGATTCCGTATGCCATAGTTATGCCCATTTTTGGCGGAAAGCAAAGACGATACGGTTTCAAACGCTATCTCGAGGGGGAAACCACTGAATGAAAAAACTGTTAGCTATGCTCTTGTGTCTTTTTATGACACTGACGCTGTTCGCCGCTTGTCAAAACGGCGAGGAGGAAGAGGAAGATAAGGGCCCGACCATCCCGGTCTATTTGGGAACCGAGATTGCAAATTTTGACCCGGCCTTCTCCAATCTTGATGAGTCGACGCTTCAAATCATGGGTTTGATTTACGAAGGTCTGTTCAAATATGATGCCAACGGCAAGGTTGTTAAGGCTCAGGCGAAGTCGGTTGAAATCTTGGATGATGAGGAAAAGGACTATTACGCCATTGAAATCGAGCTGAAAACCACCAGCTGGTCTGACGGTACTTTGGTTCAGGCCTCGGATTACATCTATGCCTGGAGCCGTATCCTGGATCCCGAATTCCGCGGTGAAGGCGCCAGCATGCTGTTTGATATCAAGAATGCCCGTGCGTATAACAACGGCGATATGACTGAGGATGACCTTGGTATCACCGACGTTGAGATCGATGTGCTCCGCATCGAGTTCGAAGGCCCCACGGACTATGAAAAGTTCTATGAATATCTTGCCAGCCCCATGCTCGTGCCGTTGCGCGAGATCGCGGTCGACAAGGTAGCCAAGGACTGGTCTTCCAATACCGCAATTCTGGTTTCGAATGGTCCGTTCGTTGTCAGAACCTATCTTGCCGGTGAAAAGATGATTCTGGAGCGCAATGTGTATTATATGCGCGATGTCGAGAAAGACAGCGTTTCCGAATATGTCACGCCGTACCGTCTCGAGGTTATTTTCGAGAAGGATATTGCCGAAAACTTTGCCAGACTGGAAGAGGGCGCGCTGGTTTACAACAATAACCTTCCTTTGGATAAGCGTGCCGATTACCTGAGTGCCGGTAAGGTTCAGGTTGTTGACAGCCTTTCGATGCTTTCTTGTATGTTCAATACTACGGTAGCTCCCTTTGACAAGGTTGAGGTAAGACAAGCGCTTTCGCTGGCTCTCGATCGAAATGCTATTGTGGATATTCTGACCTTTGCTAAGCCGGCAGAGGGTGTGATTGCTGACGGCGTTTTCAATAACGGTTATGCGAAGAAAAATGCCAAGACCTTCCGCGGAGAAGCCGGCGAATCGCTGATTGCGGCTTCCGGTAATGTTTCCGAAGCTAAGTCCCTGCTGTCGAAGGCCGGCGTTTCGGGCGGCGAAATTACGCTGACTGTTCGTGAGAATGAGGACGATCTTGCCGTTGCGGAATACATCAAGGGTGTTTGGGAAAAGGAGCTTGGCTTTACGGTTACGATCGACGCGAAGCGGTATAAAGAGTATACCGACGAAAAGGAATACGATCTTGTTACCGATTCCTACCTGGAGGCTTATGATACCGGTGATTTCGGTGTCATTCTGGTCGACTGGCAGATGCTTTCCACCGACGCTTTCCCGAATCTTGCCATGTTTGCCAAGGCATTTGCCAGCGGCAAGATGGACATGAGCATTGCTGATGATAGCTATGAATTGTCCACACACATCAGCGGCTACTATAATCCCGCATACGACGCTAAGATCGAAGAAGCCTATGCGGCAACCGATGCGGCAACCCGCGCACAGCTTCTCCATGAGGCTGAGGCGATGCTGATTGCCGATATGCCGATTATGCCCCTGGTTCAGCACCAGAAGGGTATCGTGGCAACCGAGGATATTTCGAAGCTCAGCTCGTCTTACTTTGGCTTTGATATCTTTACGCTTGCCAAGCTCGGTAACCGCGAAAAGTACGAGGCTCTTGTTACTCAGTAAAAACCGAACAATCGGATAGAACACAGTCGGGGAAATCCTTTTACAAGGATTTCCCCGAATCTGCCGCAGGGAACTGCGGCGGTCTTTTGCCTTATGATAACGCAAAACGGATCGGAAGAAAGGAGGCGTTTGTATGCAGAGTCAATTCCGCGATAAAAATGACATAAAGATTTTTATTTTGTATTTATTACGGCACATCGGTTATCCGCTGGATTTTGTGAGTATTAATGATATTGTGGTGCAAGACGGCTATGTCGGCTATTTCGATTTTGTCGAATGCTTTGCCGAGCTGCTTGAAACCGGGAATATTGCCGAGTATCGTTCGGAGGATGGAAAGGGCGAGGATGTTTACGAGATAACGGCACAGGGGATTCATGTTGCCGATAATCTGGATAGCCGGATTCTCAGTGCGATTCGCGAAAAAAGTCTGAAAAGCGCGCTACGCCTACTGTCCTTCCGTGAGCGGGGCGCGAATCTGAAGTTTGATTACCATCCCCTGGCAGGCGGTCGATTTTTGGTAAATTGTATTATTACCGAGAAGGGCGAAGAGTTGATGAATGTTAATCTGGCGCTCGAAAGTAGCAATCAGCTCGAGCGGATTCGCCGTAATTTTCACGAAAAGCCGGAGGTTGTCTATCGCGGACTCTTGGCGGTATTGACCGGTGAGGTCAATTATCTGATTGATTAACGGACAGATTTCATAAAGATTATTTTCCTCTTTTGTGCAGGATTCTATAAAAATATGCGAAATTCACCAAAATGAAGGAAATAATTCATAAGAAATAGAAGAAAAATATAGCTATTATTAACAATAGGGAAAGAAATTCTTAATTTTTTGTGAAAAATGTATTGACAAACTTGAGTTTCGTGGTATAATTATGTTAATGATTCTCGGAGGGGTAGCTTTGGAACATGACCGAATTCTTGCTGTAAAAGCCGGAGATGAAGCCGCTTTTGCTGAGCTGAGTCGGGAGTATGCCCCCCTGATCGATTCGATGACAGAAAAATACCGCCATATTCAGAAGAGTACCCGAGACGATAAGGATGATCTTCATCAAGAGGCCTCGGTGGCTTTTTATCGGGCCGTTATGACCTATGATACCGAGCAAAGTAAGGTTACCTTCGGCTTATATGCCAAAATCTGTATTCGTAATCGCATGATCAGCCTTCTCCGAAAAAGTCAATCGGAAAAAAAGCGCGCGCAAAGCATCGCGGCAAGCACGGCTTCGCCGACGATTGGGAACGATGTTGACCGCGAGGCACTTCTGGCAGTTGCAGATGGCGTGCTTTCCGACTTTGAAAAGACAGTTTTCTTCATGTACATCGGCGGTAGCTCCTACCGGAATATCGCTTCCTCCCTTGGCACCACGGTGAAATCTGTCGATAACGCACTGTTTCGCGCGAAAAGTAAATTGCGAAATGGGTATTCGGAATGACCGAATCGCCTGCGTGCGTTCCTCATCATGAGCCGAAGATGGCGGAGACACCCCGCCGTAGGGCATAATTTCAACCATAATTAAAGCGAGGTAGCAACAGTATGTACGAAGACAAGATTCTGAAGTGTAAGGACTGCGGACAGGAGTTTACTTTCACGGCAGGCGAGCAGGAGTTCTATGCAGAGAGAGGCTTCCAGAATGAGCCCCAGAGATGCAAGGCTTGCCGCGATGCCAGAAAGAACGCCGGTCAGCCCAAGAGAGAATTCTTTACCGCCGTTTGCGCAAACTGCGGTGGCGAAGCTAAGATTCCTTTTGAGCCCAAGAACGACAGACCTGTATACTGCAGCGAGTGCTTTGCTGCAATGAAGCAGCAGTAAGTAAGATTCCCTGGTCGGCAGGGTGTCTTCCGACAGCGTTTTTTACGATTCAAAAAAGCACGGGAAACGATGGTTTCCCGTGCTTTTTCTTTTGATCGATAAGCTTAAGCGATGAACTTTGCGTTTTAACTTGTAAATTTTCAAAAAAAGCCGCTTACCTCTTGCAAAGAGGTGCCCCTTGCGGTATAATACTTTCATAGGTATTTTGGAAAAGAAAGGTGCAAGTGCACAGTATGAATCACGATCTTCAAACGAAAACCGCTTCTTTGGGAGCTTCGTATACGACTTTTCGGTATTATCTTTTTCTGATACCGATCGCTACCGTGCTGGGAACGGTGATGCAAACGATGGCCATGATGCTTTCCTATGAGGGAGGGCTCGGTGTCTATCAAAACGGCGATGTGATGGGAACCATTGCCGGCTGGATACTGTTTTTTATATCACTGATTTTGCTTGCCGGCTGTTTTGCGCTTCCCCGGGCGTTCAGTCAGGCATTTCGTGCGATTCCCGATTGCGCCGGTCTGCCTGCTTTTTTGGCCGCTATGGGCGGATGTGCGATGATTGCTTTTTCTGCGTTAAGCTTTATCGATACCAATACCGGTGCCACCGATTCGATTCAGCTTCTCCGGTTACTCTTCTCTATTCCGGCCGGTCTTTACCTGATTTTTACGGCCATGAACCGTCAGCAGGGAAAGGTGCTGACAGCGCTCGGCTTTTGCCCAACACTTTGGTTGGCACTTTCCTTGATGCGTCTGTTTTTTGATCGGTCGTCTGCGATCAATAATCCGATGAAGATTTTGCTGCAGCTTTCGTTGGCGGCAATCATGCTTTCGTTTATGGCCGAGACACGCATTCGCGTCGGTAAATACGGCGCGCGGTTTTTGGTCGGTATTTCGGCCGTGGCAACGGTGCTGGGGGTATCTTCGTCGGTTTCGATGATGATCTATCGTCTGAATGGTGGCTATTTGCTGAACAGCGAGATTATGATGGCGGTGATCGAGTTGATTCTCTCCTTGTATTTGGCGGCTCGCCTGTACAGCTATCGCACGCTCACGCTTGCTGAGAAAGATACGATTCCTGACACCAAAGAGAAAGAGGCCGAAGCATCGAATACAACGGCCAAGGAATAACAGCAGCGATACGAAGCCCGACAGTTTTTGTCGGGCTTTTTTTGTTGTACATCAGTGTGGTTCTGTCTTGAGCGTAACGACAATCAGGTCCTTACCAATATGCTCAATACAGGCCCAAGGAATGACAAAGGTTTGAGAACAAAAAGGCAGGCGAAGTCCCACGAGTCTGGCATCCGCGGCATCGACAATGACTTCGCTGACAAAGCCCAAACGGTGGCCGTTGGCGCTGTTGATAACTTCCTTGTTCTTTAAATTCTGAAAAGCCGACTCCATATTTTTCTCCTCCTTGCTTTCTGCTTCTACCATATGCAAAAAAGAGTGAGGGAATGACCAAAAGAACTTGTCATAAGTATGCCTCTTGACGCATAGGATGGAACAAACCAAGCGAAAGCGATTGCCGAAGAAAGGGAGCCTTTGATAACCAAGGGCGGGAGCAGACATGATGAATACCAACATTTACCGCGATATCGCCGAACGCACCGGCGGAAACATTTACTTAGGTGTTGTGGGGCCGGTACGCACCGGAAAGTCTACCTTTATCAAAAAGTTTATGGAGACGCTGGTACTGCCGAATATTACCGATCCTTATGACAAGGAACGTACCCGCGATGAAATGCCGCAAAGCGCGGCCGGAAAAACCGTGATGACCGCAGAGCCCAAGTTTATCCCCGATGAGGCTGTGACGGTGATGCTGAGTGATAATGCCCGTCTGTCGGTGCGCATGATTGATTGCGTGGGGTATATTGTTCCGGATGCGATCGGTCACATTGAAAATGGCGGCCCTCGGATGGTACATACCCCCTGGCAGGAGGCACCGATGCCCTTTCACGAGGCGGCCGAGATGGGAACCCGTAAGGTCATTACCGATCATTCGACGATTGGCATCGTGGTGACGACAGACGGAACGGTAGGCGAAATTCCGCGGCAAAACTATGTGGAGGCCGAGACGCGGGTGATTCGGGAACTCAAGGCCTTACACAAGCCGTTTGCGGTGATTGTAAACTCGGCGGATCCCGCAAGAGAGGAAAGCATTCGATTAGCTACGGCCTTGGAAAATGAGCATGGTGTGCCGGTTGCCCTTGTCAACTGCTTGGATCTGAATACCGAGGATATTAAGCATATTCTGGAAATGATTCTTCTTGAATTTCCGATTCGCGAGATTGCCGTGGATTTGCCCGGTTGGGTGACGGCCTTGGAGAGCGATCATCCGCTCGTGAGTTCGGTCAAGAATGCTGTACTGGACTGTGCGGCTTCGGTCAGCAAGATCGGCGATTTGAGTGGTGCCTTTGATGCACTCTTGGAGAATGAATACATCGAGACGGCACAGATTACCGATACGGATCTGGGAAGTGGACGCGCTACCCTAACGATCAAGGTACCGGAGATGCTGTATTATCGGACGCTCGGCGAGCTGACCGGCTTTGCGATTGACGGAGAGGAGTCGCTGATTGGCTTATTGCGTGAGCTTTCGGTGATGAAGGGTACCTATGATAAGCTTTCGGCGGCCTTGACGGCGGTGAATGAAAAGGGTTACGGCATCGTTACGCCCGATATTTCGGAGCTGACCTTGGCAGAGCCGGAAATTCTTCGCCAACCGAGCGGCTATGGCGTAAAGCTGAAGGCAAGCGGGCCTTCGATTCATATGATTCGCGCTGAGATTGAAACCGAAATCAATCCGATTGTTGGCTCGGAGCAGCAATCGCAGGAATTGGTGCGCTCCATGCTGAGCGAATACGAGAACGATCCCACCAAGCTTTGGGAATCCAAGATTTTCGGCAAGAGTCTGCATGAGCTGATGACCGAGGGCTTGCATGCCAAGCTTGATCATATGCCCGACGAAGCCAGAAAGAAGCTCGGCGAAACCTTGCAAAAGGTAATCAACGAGGGCAGCGGCGGTCTGATTTGTATCATTCTGTAACAGCAAAAGGGCTGTCGCTTGACGACAGCCCTTTTGTGCTCAGGAATGTTCGGCAATCAGCCGTTCGATTTCCTTACGCGAAAGTGATAGCAATTCCTCGGCATTTTCGCTTGAGACCGCTTCGGCGATCAAGCGAAAGCCGCGACGCGAGGGGATAATACGCACATTTCCCGATGCATACGTGGCAATCACGCCGTCACCGGCCGGGAAACCCAAATGAGGCAGAATTCCGAGACGGTGCTTGGCCGTCGTGTCAAAAGCCGAGAGCCCCACCGCAAAGGATGGCAAACGGCCAGAAAGCTCCCGTAAGCTTTGTCCCGAGGCAACGATCAGTCCTGCCAGCTCGACTGCGGCGACAGCCGCATGCTGCAGGGCGGGATGGGTGGCGGTCATGCGGCGCGCGGTGTCTTCGTCTTGACCGGTGGGACAATGGGAGTACAGCGTGTAGCGGCTATGACAAAGATCGAGCAGGGCGGTGGGGGTAAGCGAAGGCAGCGATACGCGGTCACGAATGAGATAACGTAGCAGGAGTGCTTTGATATGCCAATCATCGGCCACAAAACCGTCCTGTTCCATGCTGAGTAAAAAACCACTGCGACTGACTGCAAGACGAAGGCCACCCGGCCCTACCGTTCCGCCGAGCTTCAACATTGCTTGGGTTAAGCACGCAGAGGCGGCATTGTCTGTTGTGAGTCGAAAACGAAGCCCTTCCAGAGGACAGCGCCCTTGTATTACCATCGGCAAATAATCGTCTTCAACCGTGTGGATTGCGGAGGCGCGGTGCGGCGACTCTTTGGGCAGTTCTTGTTCTTCGCTTAAATGAAGGAGCAGTGCACGCTCAAAGTCGCGCTTGGGATAGAGTCCCACTTCGTCAAACAGCGCGATGCGCAGGTGCTCCTTCTCGGTGCCGACAAAGAGGGCGAGCGTAAGCTTGTTGGCGATCGCAGCATGCGAAGCGGCCGCCTCAAAGCCTTCTCCGAGTAATAGTGTTTCGGCGCCGGTGCCGTTCATGCCGCGCAAAAGTGCCGAGACGGCGCGATCGGCAGCGGTACTTCCGTCATGCAAAAGGCCGATTCGCCCATAATGCGACGCGGCGGCTAAGGCCCTGCCGATGGTAATGGCAAGGGTGGTGGTCATATCGCGAAGCGGACAGATCAATCCTGAGCCCGACAACAGTGAAGCGGCTTCTGTCTGTCGTATCGTGTGACGGTCGGAACGCAAACGCGTGCCGTCGGGAATGCGGCTATAGGAAGGCAGGACAGTATTGGCCGCCAGAACAACATTGTCACCGATGACAGAATAGGCACCGATAACGCATCCCTCCCCCAAAACGGTGTTACGTCCTACGGTAACACCCTCCGCCAGAATACTGTCGGTTATACGGCAGTTGTCGCCAATACGGCAGTAATCGCATATGACCGAGCGCACGATCCCTTCCGATGGGACAAGACAGCTTTGACCGATTACCGTTTGTCCGCCGGAAGCATCGAGATTGGCATTTCGATAGCTGGTCGTATCGCCGATGTCAAACCACGTGTTGGTATCGATCATTCCGGCAAGCGGTTTTCCCTGCGAAAGAAGCTTGGGAAACAGATCGCGGCCGAAATCGTACGGAATTCCCGAAGGGATCTCCTCGAAAATGGAGGGGGATAAGACATAAATGCCGGTGTTGACTGTGTCCGAATAGGTGCCGCTCAGCGACGGCTTTTCGGAGAAACCGGTAATACGGTTCGTTTCATCCAATAGAACCACACCGAATTCGCCGGGGGAGGCAACACGGGTAAGAATCAAGAGTGCCATCGCCTGTTGCTCTTCGCGGGCGCGAATGGCCGCGGAGAGATCGCACCGGCAAACCGCATCGCCGCTGATCACAAGAAACGGCGCATCGCTGAGATAGTCTCTGGCGGCGGCGACGCCTCCGGCAGTACCGAGGGGCGTTTTTTCGCGAAAGTAGGTGAGTGTTACGCCTTCGGCTTCGCTCCCGAGATGGCGCTCCAGCTTGTCAGCCAGATAGCCGGTGGTTACGGCGGCTTCTTGGATGCCATGCTTTTGTAAAAGACGAAGAATTCTTCGGATCGCGGGAACTCCGTCGATCGGAAGCAAAGGCTTGGGATGTGTTTCGGTCAAGGGACGAAGACGTTTGCCTTCGCCTCCGGCCATAATGATTGCTTTCATACAATAACCGTCCTGACTTTTTTGTTTGCGCTTGAATAGCGGGGACTTTCCTCTCCGATACTGTCAAAAACGAAAGGGGAAGCCAATCGCCATGTGGAAATGTTGTAGCCAATCGAAAAACAAAAGAAAGGGAAACCGAAGCGACAGTGACATTGTAAGCTGTGCAGATCGCATTACGACAGCGGTTATGCGCTCGCATTTACCGGAGGCCTATTGCTATGCCGAACGACGCAGGCAACGGCGCCGTCTCGGTTTTCTTTTGCTCGGTGTGGGATGCGGGCTTTTTCTTGTGCTTCTGTGGCTTGGGATAGCTTAAAGATCGTCCTGATCCTGTACGGGTGCTTCGGGAGAATGAAAAAAGGTTTTGCCGTCAATTTTCTTGCGTGGCATACAGCGCATATCGGTGGTTAGGCCGCTATAGCTGCCGAGTGGATCGGCACTCTCCTGATACGCGCTGATGGCTTGAGCGGGGAGCGGGGTGTTGCGCGGGGGTGCTTTCTTCTTTTTCTTTTGCTTGGAATCCATGCTTGTTCCTCCTTTACGGGCCATGCCCTTTTGGGTAGTATCGGCGGAGATGGAGGGATTTATACCGTATCGGTATGTCTTCCTTGTTCATGTTATATTTACAGAATCCCCCTCATAAAGTTAACAACTGGATGCTATACTGGTTATAACATATTTGTTCGTGGCTCGGCCAAAGCCGAAAGGGACAGAAGGAGATCTCCGTAGGACGGTATGACGGCAGACTCCCCCGCTCGGTCAGGCCTCAGATGAATCAAAATGCAAAAAAAGAACGGTCTTGTTCGTCACAGACCGTTTTTAGCCGTTCACAAAAATAAAATGACAGAAGGAGATGTCCGTGTGAAAACGGACAGTATTTGTATGGCAAAAAGAAAAAAGTTAAGTAAAGTCAAGGTGATGATGCTTGGCGGTCTGAACGAGATCGGCAAAAATCTTTGCGTAATTGAATATGAAAACGATATCATTATGGTCGACTGCGGTCTTGGCTTTCCTGACGAGGACATGCTGGGCGTTGATCTGGTCATTCCCGACACCACCTATCTCGAAAAGAATTACGATCGTATCCGTGGTCTGTTTTTAACACATGGTCATGAGGACCACATCGGCGCGATTCCGTACGTTCTTCGGAAACTGGATATCCCGATCTACGGAACCCGTTTGACGCTCGGAATTATTGAAAATAAGCTGCTTGAGCATGCGCTGAGCTTTTCTCCCCGTCTCAACTGTGTGACGGCAGGCGAGGTGGTTTCGGCGGGATGCTTTTCGGTGGAGTTTATCCGAGTGAACCATTCGATTGCCGATGCTTGCTGTTTGGCAATCAAAACGCCGGTCGGCACGATTATTCATTCGGGCGACTTTAAGCTCGATCTGACACCGATTGAGGGTGAGGTGATGAACCTGCCTCGCCTCGGTCAGCTCGGTGAAGAGGGTGTCTTGCTTTTGATGTGCGAATCGACCAATGCCGAGCGTCCCGGCTATACGCCATCGGAAAAAAAGGTCGGCTTGTCGTTGGACAACATTTTCTTGCGCAATCAGGATAAACGTATCGTGATTGCGACCTTCTCCTCCAATGTTCACCGTGTTCAGCAAATCATCGATACCGCCGTTCAGTATGGCAGAAAGGTTGCGATTACCGGACGCTCTATGCTGAACATTGTCGGCGCCGCCACGCGCCTCGGCTATATGACGGTGCCGGAGGGGGTGCTGATCGATATCAATGAGATCAAGAAATATCCCCCGGCCGAGATTACCGTGATCACAACCGGTAGCCAGGGAGAGCCGATGTCGGCGCTCTATCGTATGGCCTTCCGCTCGCACGATAAGGTACAGCTTGGCTCGGAGGATCTGGTGGTGATCAGTGCCAGCGCGATTCCCGGCAACGAGAAGATGGTGGATAAGATCATCAACGAGCTGCTTAAAAACGGCGCTAACGTCTTCAAGGATAATAATGTCGAGGTTCATGTTTCGGGACACGCTTGTCAGGAGGAGATCAAGCTGATGATCGCCCTCACCAAACCGAAATATTTCATGCCGATTCACGGCGAATTCAAGCACATGAATGCCAATAAGCAAAACGCCATGTATATGGGCATTTCCGAAAGCGATATCTTTATTTCGGACGTGGGCAAGGTTTTGGAGATTGGTACCGACGGGGCACGCTTTAATGGTACGGTGCCCTCCGGAAAGGTCTTGGTGGATGGATATGGGGTCGGTGATATCGGCAACATCGTTCTCCGCGATCGCCGTCACCTGGCACAGGATGGCCTTTTGGTGGTTGTGGCTTCGGTCGATTTGTCCTACCGTATGCTAATTTCGGGTCCGGATATCGTTTCGCGCGGCTTTGTCTATGTGCGTGAGGCCGAGACGCTGATGGAGCAGGCCAAGGATATTGCCAGAAATGCCATCGAGGATTGCTTCGATCATCACATTGAGGATCGTACCGAGATTAAGGCTACGGTCAAAAACACCCTTTCGAAGTTTATCTTCCAGCAAACCGGACGCAAGCCGATGATCCTGCCGATTATCATGGATGTGTGATCGGTCGGCCGTTACTTGCAAAAAGAAACAGAAAAAGTCCGCAGAAAGGCTGGTTCTCATAAGGATGTTTACTCATAAGGCTTAAATTTGACCTGCAGAAAACAAATAGACAGCCCCGACAGAAATCTGTCGGGGCTTTATCTTCCTTGTGCTCTACTTGAGTTGATTAAAGTTTGTTCCAATCAATTTGGACATCCTCTCCCCAACTATCCGAACCGTAGCATTTGATAGATTTGTTGTTTGCACACTTCTTTTGTGAATAGTCAATAACAATCTGCAAGTCACCCACACAAACCTTGGCACAGTTTTTGTCGTCGAATTCAACTATATATTCTGCGCCTTTCAAAAATTTAGGATGGCAAAGCGGAACAGCACACAAAATCCTGTAATCATTATCCGTGCCATAAACGCAAATAACCTGTGGCTCTTTTTCTACCACAATTCCTCTTTCTCCCTCACTGAACATTTGAACCTTTTTTCCAAACAAACTATACTTGAAAGTGTATCGCATTTTGTTTTCTCCCTTCAG
Organism: Oscillospiraceae bacterium; assembly: GCA_015064545.1. GTDB lineage: Bacteria > Bacillota > Clostridia > Oscillospirales > CAG-272 > Colimorpha_A. The sequence goes on from SVSA01000021.1 coordinate 16,841, forward strand.
AAATACTTATCAATCATTCTGTTTATTGCCAGTTTCGCATTTGTTTTACAAATGCATCGGGCAAAGCCCATACCCCTAAAGATGCACGAGCGCTTTCATAGGCTCTCCCCTTGGGAGAGCTCCCGCGATAGCGGGTGAGAGGGTTCTTTCCGCACGGTTTTACCCTCTCCGTCGGCTACGCCGCCACCTCTCCCAAAGGGCGAGGCTTTTTTGTTAGCTCCATTATAACACAAATCGGCAGAGAAAACAACATCTCTGCCGAAGTTTGTAAACATCCTTATGAGAAGGAGCGTAATCCTGCGGACTTTTTTTGACGGTATTTGATTGGTGGCTTTGCGTTATATTTGGTTACTCGGAACACTTGCAATTTTTCGATACTCACGAAACAGCCTTCGTATCAGAAATACCATACCGTAAACGAGAAGTACGCCGAGATATAATACCGCGATCATAATCGGTGGCATGAGATAAGGCGCGATGTTTTCGGGTAACAGATAAAACGGATCGCGCAGGACGAAGAACCAATTATAACAATGGGTTTTGCCTTGATAGGTACCGTTATAGAGAGCATTTCCAAGCATGGCCCATGCGGTCATTGCTGTGAGCAGCAAGAGCTCATGCCGCGATTGCTTCAGGGAGATCAATCGGACATCCTGGAGGGCAAGCGCGAGAACGGCATAGGCTACCATGACGCCATGAAAGAGCAGCGTTTGAACGGCGCGGTAGGAGAGCGGATGTATTTGATACCAGGCGATGCCGGCGGGATAGCAGGCATAAATCAGATTTCCGACCAAGGCCAAAACCGTTAAGGGATCCTTCCACCGTGCGAGGGGCGTACGGTGACGGCTGAGAAAGCTCAGGACACAGGATAGGGTACAGATATGGAAGGGGAGCTTTTCAAGATCAATTTCGCCGTAAGCAAAGGGCATGAGGAAAAAGTCGGCAAGGTATAGGGCAAAGGCAAGTCCAACGGTATGATCAAGAAAACGGCGGCGAAAGGCAGGATCCTTGCTCCTAAGAAGGAGCGCAAGAATCAGGACGGTGATAAACAGAAGACACAGATACCCAAGATGAAAGGAACCAAAGCAAGAAAAAACGGCTCCCCCCGTCCGATCGGACAGCAGGGCGTGAAGACGGTCGTACATGAGGATCTCCTTTTCGGTGACGGTTCAGGGGAACATAAGTGGGGAACGCTTCATGGTTTCGTCGGGGGCCTCGCTGCGGCAGAGCGACATCAAGCGATCGGCCTTCTGTGCGAACAGAAACTGCTCACGAGCAGGGAAGGGGAGCGACAAGCCGTCAGCAGGTTTTGTGACAAGGGAAATCAAGGTCGTTTTTTTGTTCGCATGAAGCCAAGCGCACCCGCGCCGATTGGCCGCTAACAGATTGGTAAAGGCTGGAGACTCCTTCGGCGCGTCGGCTGCGGTGCCAAGCACGGCGGCGAGAATTGCACGGCGTAGGCGTGAGGCGGTATAGGTGCGGCAGGTGGCTGTTTCAACGAGAGCCTCAACCGTGGTGACCGAAAGGGCGGTTTTGTGAAGCAGTCCGGCAACACCGCCGTTCATGGCATAACAGCGGGCAAGCTGTGTCGGAGCGGTTTCGCGAAGGCATTGTAAGGCAATTGCGTCATAGAGTGCCGTTGATGTCAGCGGCTGTGCGGCAAAGATGGCAAGCGCTTCCTCGGGAATCATGGCGAAGGAATCCTGCCCTGTCATAAGGAGTCTGCGGGATTCTGAGGCCGAAAAGCCGGGCTCGCGCCGATAGGTAAAGGGAACGATCGGGCTTTCAAGAGTGCGAAGTGCCGCCAAATACTGCACGGAGAGAATGTCATTCGGGCAGGAGGGAAAGTTGGTTCCGCCGAGCGCGGCAAAGACCTCAGCCGCCTTGCGGGGATGAGATTCCTCATCGGGAGCGAGCCGTAGAGCCTCGCGATAGGCTTCGGAGCGAAGAATGTCGGCCGTCTCGATCAGTTCCGCAAGGCTTCCGCTTTCGCTGCCAAAGGCTAACCGATCGATTCCCCCCATGCGATGTAACAGCGCGACGGCGCCGTGCGCGAAGGATTCGGCACTGGCACAGGCATACGGGGCCGGAAGCTCCAAAACCAGATCGCTGCCGCAGGCAATCGCGGCGGCGGCGCGCACATGCTTGGGATAGATTGCAAGACGGCCGCGCTGAACGACATTGCCACTCATGAGGCTGATCACGGTTGTTTCAGCACCGAATGTTTGACGGATGAGATCGATTTGTTGGCGGTGTCCGCGATGAAAGGGGTCGTATTCGCAGATGACGGCAACGGTTTTCATGCTTTGTTCGTCTCCTTGGGGAATTTTTGAGTTTTTTTCGGGGAAAGACTTGTATTTATCGGAAAGATAGTGTATAATCAATATGATATGGATCAATACATAATTTTATCGGAGGTTTAACACCCAATGAAAGTTCTTGTTGTTAATGCAGGAAGCTCGTCTTTGAAGTATCAGCTGTTTGAAACCGCGACCGGTGATGTTCTTGCCAAAGGTATTTGCGAGAGAATCGGTATCGACGGCCTGATTGAGCACCGTCTTGGCGAAAACGGTGAAAAGTCCAAGCGTGAGCTGGCCATGCCCAACCATGCGGTTGCTATGAAGATCGTTGTCGATACGCTGACCGATCCCACTCTCGGATGCCTGACCGATATGGCGGAGATCAAGGCCGTTGGTCATCGCGTCGTTCACGGCGGACCTTACTTCTTTGAGAGCTGTCTCGTTACCCCCGAGGTTATCGAAAAGCTCAAGCTCTGCAACGATTTTGCGCCCCTTCACACCCCGGCCCATCTGATGGGTATCGAGGGCTGTACCGAGGTTATGCCCACCGTTCCGCAGGTTCTGGTTTTTGATACCGCTTTCCATCAGACCATGCCCGACTATGCGTACACCTACGCGCTTCCTAAGGACATGATCGAGAAGGATCACATCCGTCGCTACGGCGCACACGGCACCTCGCACCGTTTCGTGTCCATCGAGATGGCGAAGCTGCTCGATATGCCGGTTGAGGAAACCAAGATCGTTACTTGTCACATTGGTAACGGTTCCTCCATTTCGGCTGTCAAGGGTGGTAAGTGCATCGATACCTCCATGGGCTTCACTCCCCTGGAAGGTGTGGAAATGGGTACCCGTTGCGGCTCGATCGACCCTGCAATCGTTACCTACATTATGAAGAAGTATGGCTACACGCCGGATGAGATGTCGAACTTCATGAACAAGAAGTGCGGCTTCCTCGGTCTTTCGGGCATCTCCTCTGACTCGCGTGATATCGAGGCCGCTATCCTTGCAGGGAACAAGCAGGCCGAGCTGACGGCCAATGTTCTGGCCTATCAGGTCAAGAAGTATATCGGCTCCTATGCCGCCGCTATGGACGGTCTGGATGCTATTGTCTTCACCGCCGGTATGGGTGAGAACAACCCTGAGCTCCGTGAGCGTGTTTGCAAGGAGATGAAGTTCTTCGGTGTGGAGATCGATATGGAGCTGAACGCCAAGACGCTTCGTCAGCCCAATATCGTCGAGCTTTCGACACCCAATTCCAAGGTTAAGGTCTATGTGCTTCCCACCAACGAGGAGCTCATGATCGCCAAGGATACCGAAGAGATCGTCAGCAAGCTGTAAGGCCAAGGAGCACTGCCCCTTAGAATCCAAAAACCTTGAATGGCCGAAATCTGTGGTTTCGGCAGGATAGGTTTGAATTAAGCCCTCCCCCGAAATGGGGGAGGGTTTTGTTTTTTCCAAGGGGCACTGCCCCTTGGAACCCCGCCAAAAACCTTTTTGAAAAAAGGTTTTTGGATTTCCCAAAACTTTGAACTGCCGAAGCCGAAGGCTTCGGCGGAACAGGCAAACGAATTGACCCTCCCCCACGTGGGGAGGGTTATATTTTCTGAAAAGCCCTGCCAAAAACGAAGTTTTTGGCCGATAAAAGTTTTTGAGGTCAAGGAACTTTTTTCAAAAAGTTCCTTGCGGGGTGCGGGGCAGAGCCCCGCATAAAAGCCGGCCTTAAACCTTTAACTTCGCCAAGCCGCCCTCGGAGGTCTCGCGGTAACGGTGATGGAGATCCTCACCTGTTTCCTTCATGGTCAGAACGACCTTGTCGAAGGAAATTTTTCGGGTATCCGAGAGGAAGGTTGAGAGGTTGACAGCGTTGATCGCCCGCATGGCAGCGACAGCGTTGCGCTCAATACAGGGGATTTGCACCAAACCGCAGATGGGATCGCAGGTCAGACCAAGGTGATGCTCGATGGAGATTTCGGCGGCATATTCGATCTTATCGATGGATAATTCAAAGAGCTCGGCCATCGCGGCGGCTGCCATGGCACAAGCCGAACCGATTTCGGCCTGACAGCCGCATTCCGCGCCGGAGATGGAGGCGTTGGTTTTGATGAGATTGCCGACGATGCCCCCGGTAGCGAGAGCGCGCAGAATAGCATCATCGCGGAAACGGTGCTTTTTTTGCTGATAATACAGGACAGCGGGAACAACGCCGGCGGCACCGCAGGTGGGGGCGGTTACGATACGACCGCCGCAGGCGTTTTGCTCACCGACAGCAAAGGCATAAGCGGAAATCAATCGATTTTCTTTGGTTTCGGACGTTTCATCGATGTGTTGCAGATGAAACAAATGGCGCGCTTTCTTTTTTACACCAAGTCCGCCCGGCAATTCACCCGTATCCTTAAGGCCGGTCTGAATGGAGGCTTTCATCGCCTCCCAGATTTCGCTGAGGTGTGCCCAAAGTGCCTCTCCCTCAATTTGCTCGGCATATTCCCATAGACGAAGGTGATGATCCTCACAATACGCGGCAATATCGGCAAAAGTGTGCAGGGGGTAGATCCGCTCGGGAAGCGAAAGAATGTCGCCTTCGTATTGAATCGCGCCGCCGCCAACGCTGAAAATGCGGGCGCGGCCGATTTCTTTCGTGCCGCGGTACGCGAGAAACAGCATGGTGTTGGGATGCGGCAGCTCCTCGGTATATTTATCAAACAGGATGCGGCAGGGAAGGGGCGCTAATGTTTTTGTGACAATACGGTCGGTGCCGTGTCCTTCGCCGGTTTTGGCCAGCGAACCGTATAAAACGACTTCAAAATGGTCAGCCTCCGGATATTTGGCGCGAAAGGTCAGCGCGGCCTTTTCGGGACCGATGGTGTGGGAGCTGGAAGGACCGCTTCCGATTTTGTAAAGCTCGGAGAGGGAGGGCATGCCATCGGTTGGCTTGGTGACCGTTTCGTCGGTTTCGGGCGCGGTCAGTAGTGCATCGACCGAGATTCCGAGAAGACGGGAAAGCGGAACAAGCTTATCGGCCGAAGGCAAGGAGAGTCCTTGTTCCCATTTAGCGACCGTACCGGAAGAAACCGAAAGAGCCTGTCCGACGGCCTTTCGGGAAAGTCCTTTCGCCTGACGGAGAGACAGAAGCTGCGAAGAAAAATGAGCGTTCATAATGCCTCCTTGTGCGTTCAGCCGGATCCATCAGTTGGTCTTGGCTTCACTTTCTATGTGAAAACGGCCGGTTTTTCTTTCGTAAGTGACGCGATAGAGCTCCTTGTCCTTCGGCTCCTGCATGTGCAGCGTCAAGAGATCGGCGTTTTGCAAATAGGTGACGAGCGCCGGGGTGTCGGTAATGGTATCGGGAATTTCCATGCCGCAATGCGCACGATAACCGTCGGCATGGTAGTCGCCGCCACAGGTGAGAATCAAGCGGTTGGCTTTTGCAAACTCAGCAACCTCCCGACAGAAGGAATTGCCGTAGCCGGGATGGCAGTTCACTTCAACACCATCAAGAAAGGCGGGATCCTGCAAACGATTGCCGCCGCGGAAGGGATGGGGTTGGACAACGATGCCGTCGTGCTCATGGGCGAGACGGTAGAGCTCCTCCATGGTCAAATCGCAAAGAAGGGGATGCGCGATGGTAAAAGCTTCGTCGACACCGTATACGAGCATATGAAGACCGCCGTAACGCCCCATCGTAATTTCTATGCCGTAGAAAACGGCACAGCCGATCTCTTCTCCACACCGCTTTGCGTAATGGTATTCTTCGGTGTATGCGTGAGCAAAGGCCTCGGAATCGCCGTTCGGGAACAAATATTTGCCGTAATGATTGGTGAGTACGATGCCGTCGATGCCATTGTTCTTGGCGGTCGCAACGATATCGGGAGCAGGGACACGGCAACAGGTGCTGATGCCTGACGTATGTGCATGAAGATCAAGTAACATAAAAGTATCCTCTGATAGTTAAATAAAAGATGAGGAGAATCGTCTCCACCGGGTTTTGACGCTTCTCCTCGTATATCTTATTCTTCGTTGTTTTCCCAGTTGTGATAGACGTTTTGAACGTCATCATTTTCTTCCAAACGTTCGAGCAGAAGTGTCATGTTTTTGATGTCGTCTTCGTTTTCCAGGGTAATGTAATTGGAGGGGATTTTATCCTTTTCCGCAGAAACAACCGTATAGCCCTTGGCCGAAAGATCGGCGCGGATGGCCGAAAGATCCTCCGGAACGGTGTAGATTTCGAAGATCTCTTCACTGGCAACAAAGTCCTCGGCGCCTGCCTCTAAGGCATCCTCCATCAGCTTGTCTTCTTCCACCGAACCGTCGTTTTCGATGACAATAACACCCTTCTCGGTGAAAAGATAGCCGACGCATCCGGTCGTGCCCATATTGCCGCCAAACTTATCAAAGAAGTGGCGAACCTCGGCAGCTGTTCGGTTGCGGTTATCGGTAGCGGCTTCGACGATGACGGCAACACCCGAGGGGCCGTAGCCCTCGTAGGTGATCTCCTCGTAGACAGCGGCATCGGCGGCAGAGGCTTTCTTGATTGCGCGCTCGATGTTATCATTGGGGACGTTGTTGTCTTTTGCCTTGGCAATCAGATCGCGGAGACGGGAGTTCGAAACGGGATCGGGACCGCCTTCCTTGACGGCGATGGCGATCTCCTTACCGATTTTGGTGAATACCGAGGCTCTCTGGGCATCGGTCTTCTCCTTCTTGTGCATGATATTTTTCCATTTGCTGTGTCCTGACATGGTAATCCTTTCTTCCCTCAAGGGGCTCCGCCCCTTGACCTTGCCAACTTTCTTTCGGAGAAGGTTGGACAAAGAACTTGGTCGGTCGAAAACTCGGTTTTCGACGGGGCGTCATGGTTAGATTTCTTGCCGAAAATATGTTTTCGGCTTATTAGAGTTTTTTGGAGATTGTCAAGAACCTTTTTAAAAAGGTTCTTGAACGGGTTTCTGAAGGGCGGAGCCCTTGGGCATCCTTAAATCTTCGGCGTTTTCTTCAGACAGATCAGGCCGAAGGCGTTGCCGAGGACGGTCTTGGCGGCCTCGGTCAGTCGCACACGGAAAGCGCGTGCGGCGGGATCGGCGGCAGAAACGATCGGGCAATCGTGATAGAAGCGATTGAAGCCGCCGCAGATATCGAGGATATACCGCGTAATTACCATCGGTTCGCTGTCAGCCAGGGCTTCTCCCACTTTTTCGGCGAAGAGGGAAAGGGTTTTGGCTAGCGCGGCTTCGGCCTCAACGGGGGTATAACCGTCAGCTTCGGTTGCCGAAGGAACACCGCCGGCTTTTTCAATGATTGAGCAGCAGCGGGCATAGGTGTACTGCGCGTAGGGGCCGGTATTACCCTCAAAGGAGAGGGCATCGTCAAGGCTGAAGTCGTTGTCCTTGATGCGGCTGTTTGTGAGATAATAGAACACGATGGCGCCAACGCCGACAGCCTCGGCTACCTCTTCCTTGTTTTCCAGATCGGGGTTCTTTTCGGTCATGATGGTACGAACCTTATCGATGGCCATCGCGAAGAGATCCTTTAACAGGATGACGTTACCGGTGCGGGTGGCCAGCTTGGCACCACCAATGCTGACGGTACCGTAGGGAATGTGAACCAGCTCGTTGTACCAGTCGTATCCCATCATTTCCAATACCTTGAACCATTGCTGGAAATGGAGGATCTGCTGGTTGGAGGTAACGTATACGCATTTGTCAAACTGATAAGTCTCCTTGCGGTAGACGGCGGCGGCGATGTCACGGGTGGGATAAAGCGTTGAGCCGTCACGCTTGAGAATCAGACAGGGGGGCATCTTGTATTCTGAGAGATCGACGATCGAAGCACCGTCGTCAATCTTGAGGAGATCGCGGTCGCGCAAGCGCTGCACCTGTGCGGGCATTTTATCGGTGTAGAAGCTCTCGCCGGCA
>SVSA01000022.1:0-6468 GCA_015064545.1 Oscillospiraceae bacterium
GTATTTATTGCGGTGTTTCTCGGTTTAAGCTGTGCTGTAAAGCGACATTGCCGATATCACATGAAAAAGCAAAACAACAGCGCAAACAAGGAGCATCAGGAATGATTGATAAAAACCTTCTCCGATTGCTCGGAGATAATAAAAAATACATATTTTATGCCGTAGGTCTGATGGTGCTTGGCCTGTTCGCCAACGTAGGCATTACTGCTTCGATCTGTTGGGCGATAAACCTTGCTATCCACTACGACGAATACAGTGGAGGCGCGGTCATCTTCCTGTGGCCTGCTGTGTGTGCAGTTATCGGTATTGTTATCCGTTATACCGCATCCCGTCTTGTGGGCGATCTCAAGGATCTGCTTGGCAGAAAAGCAAAGAAAGATCTGCGTGAGCGCGTTTACAACAAGATCGTAAAGCTTGGTGTGCGTTCTACCGATGGTATGAGCATGGCAGGACTGACGCAGGTGTCTATGGAAGGTGTAGAGCAGCTTGACCTCTATTATTCCTCCTACATTCCGCAGTTTTTCTATGCTATGCTCGCGCCGTTTATTCTGTTTGGTATTACGGTCGGCATACAGTGGCAAGTGGCGCTCGTTCTGCTTTGTTGTGTGCCGCTGATTCCCGTGTCTATCATTGCGGTATCGAAATACGCAAAGAAGATTTTTGCGAAGTATTGGGGCAAATACACCTCTATGGGTGACTCTTTCCTCGACAGCGTTCAGGGATTAAAAGAACTCAAGATATTCAAAGCTGACGAAGCACAACATAGAAAAATGAATGAAACGAGCGAAGAGTTCCGCAAGATCACGATGAAGGTTCTTGTGATGCAGCTTGCCAGTACTACCATTATGGACTTGGTTGCATACGGCGGCGCAGGACTTGGAATTGCCATGTCCATCATTGCCGTAACGAATTGGGGCTTATCTCCTGTGGCGGCACTGTTCCTCATCCTTGTAGCGGTTGACTTTTTCCTTCCGCTCCGTGCCTTTGGCTCGGCATTCCATATCGCTATGAACGGCGCATCTGCCGGAAAGAAGATACTTTCGCTTCTTGAACAGCCCGATCCCGTTTGGGGTGAGGATGAGGTCGAAGATACCGAACTCAAGGTGGAAAATGTGACCTTCTCCTACGACGGCAAGCGTGACGTGCTGAAGAACGTTACCATGACCTTTCCGAAAACAGGCATGACCTCTATCGTCGGTGAATCGGGTTGCGGTAAATCCACCGTGGTCAATATGCTGTTCGGTGCGTTCAGACCGAAATCAGGTGTTGTTACAGTTGGCGGTAAAGCGCTTGAAAGCCTTTCCCGTGAGTCCTACTACTCGCATCTTGCGGTTGTAAGCTACAATACCTATATTTTCAATGAAACCGTGCGGGCAAACTTTATGCTTGCGAACAAAAACGTGACCGATGAAGCAATTTATGCGGCACTTGAAAAGGTCAACCTTGCAGACTTCATTCGTCAAAACGGCGGTCTTGACAAGGTGATCACCGAGGATGCAGCCAATATTTCGGGCGGTCAGAAGCAAAGACTTGCGCTTGCGGTCAACCTTGTGGCAAACAAGGACATTTACGTATTCGACGAAGCTACGAGCAATATTGACATTGAGAGCGAAGCCATCATTATGGCAAATATCAAGGCTCTGTCGAGAGAAAAGGCGGTTATCGTCATTTCTCACCGCCTTGCCAATGTTGTTCCTTCCGACCTTATCTACTATATGGAATCGGGCGAGCTTATTGAAAGCGGAACGCACGACGGGCTTATGGCAAAGGGCGGCGGCTATGCCACGCTCTATACCACACAGAAAAACCTTGAAGAAGGCTATGCGGAGGTGGGAGTATGAGTAAGAAACAAAATCTTCGCAGAAGCGGTGCAAAAATTATGGCAAGCCTTATCCTGCTCCTGGGAAGCCTTGCCTATATTATGGTGCTTGCCGTTATCAACGGCTCGGTCGGCTTTATCTGTGCTATGGGTGTTACCTTAATGGGTGCGGTCGGTGTAGCCAAAGCACTTGGCGAAGCGATTGCGCTTTCCTACGGTACGATCATCGCCTTTGCGATCGGCTGCGGTGTGCTCCGTGGTTTGCTCCGCTATTTGGAGCAGTACTCAAACCACTATATCGCATTCCGACTGCTTGCGGTGCTTCGTGATAAGATCTTCGGCGCACTGCGCACACTCTGTCCGGCAAAGCTTGAAAGCAAGCAAAAGGGTTCGATCATCGCTATGATCACTTCGGATATTGAAACGCTTGAAGTGTTCTATGCTCATACGATTTCGCCCATTTGTATCGCAGTTATCGTATCGACCTGTGTGTTCTTATTCGTAGGATTTGTGTCGAGTTGGTATCTCGCATTGGTTGCGCTCATTGGATTTATTACCATCGGTATCATTGTTCCGATTATTTCTTCGGGCAAACTTAAAGCTTCGGGCGTAAAATACCGCGCCGAGTTTGCAGGCTTTAATGCATATTTCCTTGACAGTATCAAGGGAATCAAGGATATCGTTCTGAATAATGCAGGCAAGGAGCGTGAAAAAGAGGTCAATGACCGTTCGGATATTCTGCTCCGTGAAACCAAGGCTATGAAGCACGATATCACTAAGGCGAGCGCAGCAACCGAGCTTTGTGTATCTCTGTTTATTATCGTAACCCTTTCGGTCGGTATCGCTCTTGTGGCGGCAGATATGCTCTCGGTCGGCAGAATGGTCATCGGCGTGGTTGCCGTGTTCGGTTCGTTCGGCCCCGTGATTGCCATCTCGGCTCTGCCCGGAAACCTCACGCAGACCTTTGCAAGCGGTGACAGAGTCCTGAATTTGCTCTCCGAACAACCTGCGGTTACTCCTGTGCAGAACGGCAAGAAAATCGTTTATGATAATCTCAAAGTATCTGACCTATCCTTCTCTTATGACGGACAAACACAGGTGCTTTCTGATATTTGTATGCACGCAGAAAAAGGCGAGATCATCGGAATTGTCGGTGAATCGGGATGCGGAAAGTCCACCTTTCTAAAACTCCTGCTTCGCTTCTGGCAAAAGGAAAAGGGGGATATTGAGTACAACGGCGTGGATATTGATAACCTCGACGGTGACAACCTGCTCGATAACGTGACGATGGTTAGCCAAGTGACGTATTTATTTGATGAAACCATTGAAGATAATCTCCGTATCGCAAAGCCCGATGCAACACAGGACGAAATTGAAGCGGCTTGCAAGCTCGCATCGATTCACGACTTTATCCTCACATTGCCCGACGGTTATAAAACCCGTGTCGGTGCACTCGGAGATAACCTCTCCGCAGGCGAAAAGCAGCGTATCGGACTTGCCCGTGCATTTTTGCGCGGCAGCGAACTGATCCTTCTTGATGAGCCTACGAGCAACGTGGACAGCATCAACGAAGGAATTATTCTCAAAGCACTCAAAGAGCAGAAAAACAAGAAAAGCATTATTCTCGTATCCCACCGTGAATCCACGATGGCGATCGCAGATCGTATCTATCGTGTAGTGGGAGGAAAGATGTATGAGCAAGAATAAAGTTGAATCCAAGCGTGAACGGGAAAAGCAAACTGTCTCCTTGATGATCTGCCTCTACTGCAAAAAGAAGCACGGGACAAAGAAAACACTTTGCCCCGAATGCGAGGCGCTGACACAGTACGCAATGATGCGAAGTGATAAGTGTCCTTTTATGGAAACCAAGACCTTCTGCTCTAACTGTAAGGTGCATTGCTACAAGCCCGAAATGCGTGAGAAAATCAGAGCGGTTATGCGTTTTTCGGGGCCACGGATGATATTTCATCATCCTATCATGGCGATACGGCACGTCATCGAAAGCAAAAAGGAAAAAAGGAGACTCGAACATGAAAATTAAAAAGATATTATGGATAACGCTTGGTTTTATTGGACTTGGCATTGGTGCTGTGGGTGCCGTTCTGCCTATGCTTCCTGCTTTTCCTTTTCTGCTTCTTGCGGCATTTAGCTTTGGCAAAAGCTCGGAGAAATTACATAAGTGGTTTATCGGCACGAAACTCTACAAGAACAATCTGGAATCCTATGTCAAAGGTCAGGGTATGACCTGGCGCACTAAAATCAAGGTGATGATCACAGTTACACTTCTGATGGCATTTGGCTTCTTTATGATGTTCCGTAAGGATCTGTATATCCCTTGTGCCATCCTCGGCGGTGTATGGGTGTTCCATATCGTGTACTTCATTTGGGGTGTAAAAAACTATAAACCGAAAGAGCCGAGCAAAGAGGGAGAGTAAAGTGATTGATGAAAAACCAATATCAAAAGCGACAATTGGAGATAGAGAGTACACTGTAAGTAAGCAGGCTTGTCAGGACGGAGCTACTACATATTCCTTCGTGGACAATAACGGCGATTCACAGATGAAGATATATAATCTTTCGCCCGGAATCAAGCTGACACACCATTCTGTACATACTGACCGTTCGTATTTGGGTGCCGCAAAGAAAGGAAATGTAATTGAGATACATCATTGCCGTGAAGGACGAATGGAATGCTCTTACGAGGACGGATATCTGTATCTGATGCCCGGTGATTTGGCAATCGGTATTGCAGAACGGGATACGAAAGAATATGTATTTCCGCTTCGTCATTATCACGGTATTACGATTACTATCAATACAGATATCGCTCCCAAATGCTTTTCGTGTTTTCTAAAGGATGTCAATGTGCAACCACTTAAGGTCGCCCATAAACTATGCGAGGAAAGCGCTTGGTTTATTATCCGCTCAAAAGATTATATTGAGCACTTGTTTTCCGAAATGTATTCCGTTCCTTGCGGAAATGCAAAGGGATACTATAAAATCAAAGTCCTGGAACTGCTTCTTGTTCTCAGCGGGATTGATCCCAATGAAAACCGGCTAAACACCTATACTTTGTCCGGCTCTCAGGTGGAGCTTGCCAAACGTGCGGCATCTTACATTGCAGACAATATGGACAGCAGTATATCTGTTGCGTTGTTATCACAAAAATTTCATGTTTCAGCAACCCATCTGCAAAATGCGTTCAAGGGTGTTTTCGGTGTTCCCGTTTTCTCATATATCCGCATTCACAAGATGAATGCGGCAGCGTTACAATTAGTGAGAACAGATAAAACGGTTATGGAAATAGCAAATGAATGCGGTTATGACAATGCCAGTAAATTTGCTTCAGCCTTCCGTGAAATTATGAATGAAACACCCCTTGATTACAGAAAATTGCATAGACTGATCAGTGCGGAATAATCAAATGCTTCAAAACGACGAAAGTGTTGTTTTGGAGCATTTTTCTGTTCATATGAAGCGGAAAGAACGAAAACAAAATGCTATAATGATACAGCACAGTGAGATGTGCATTATTTTATAAGCGTCAGTTAGCAGTTGCTAACCGCTGAAAGGAGCGAGAGCATTGAGCGTTGTAATTGTGGGCGGCAATGAATGTATGACACGCCATTATATAAATCTTTGCGGTGAATACAACTGCAAGGCAAAGGTGTATTCGAAGATGACAAGCAGCCTAAAGAATATTGGCTCACCGGATCTTCTCGTCCTATTCACAAATACTGTGTCTCACAAAATGGTTCGCTGTGCGCTGAGTGAAATCAATACTCAAAACACAAAAATTGCACGTTCCCATAGCAGCTCAATGGCGTCTTTAAAGAGCATATTGGAGGAACATACGGCATAGGAGGTGTAAATATGTCTGAGGAATTATTGGTAAGACACTGCTCCCCAACACTTGCGGGAATGAAAACAGGAAATCTGTTTGCCTGTTCATTTCCTAACGAGGATGAGATGAAAGAGTGTGTTCGCTGTTGGAATCGGACATTGACCAAAAAAGGACTTCGTGTTCTGCCTCTGCGTTTTCAAAACGGTAGAGCGTTGATCTATGTGTACCGCCCGACAAAATTGAACGCTGACCTACAACATAATATAGCGGAACAGCTTCTGCAAGAGAGAGGATACTGTACAGAAACCTCGGAACGTTGTGTTGTTCATCTGATCAGGCGCTTGTGCGAATATGAAGAATTCCCCCATGAAATCGGGCTGTTTCTCGGCTATCCTCCGGAGGATGTTCATGGCTTTATAGAAAACCGGGCAGACGGCTTCAAATGTGTCGGTTGCTGGAAAGTTTATGGAGATGCAGATGCAGCACAAAAGACTTTTGCGAAGTACAAAAAATGTACCGATGTGTACTGCGACCAGTTTGCGAAGGGAAGATCACTCGAACGGCTTACGGTAGCCGGTTGATGATATATGCTCACTTGGATTACAATTCCAAGTTGAACTCGGCACAGGCAATGATGACCGGAATGAGTGCAGCATTGATTACCGTGGGGTAAAAAATAAAGCCTGCAAGCGGCTAAAACGCTTGCAGGCTAACGGTCTGGCGGAGAGTGAGGGATTCGAACCCTCGTGCGATTTCACTCGCAACTCGATTTCGAGTCGAGCTCGTTATGACCACTTCGATAACT
>SVSA01000022.1:6478-24996 GCA_015064545.1 Oscillospiraceae bacterium
GTGTTATATTTCAACCCAACTTCTCAAATCTCAACCTTGGAAAATGGAGAGAAAAGTTGGAGAGAAAACTGTTTGACATATTCGATTGTACTGCGAAAACCCCGATAAATCAAGGGTTTTCAAGGAGGGATTTCCAAAGTGACCATTGGTTTTCGAGTCAGCCCCGTTATGACCACTTCGATATCTCTCCGTATTAAGTTAAGTTTGAATTTTGCACGGCTTTTGCAAGGCCGAAATTGAAATGCGTTCATCCAAAATTCAAGAAAAATGAAGCATTTGGGAGATATTGCGAGAAAACAAGAGCTTTCGCAAGTTGCAGAGTGATAAGCCCCTTTACCTTTCGATCAGCCCCGTTATGGATACTTCGATTTTTCTCCATTCCCATAACACCTATCACGTAGATCGCCATGAACTTGCGAACTCAACGGATGATATTATATCATAAAAATTCGAATAAT
Source organism: Oscillospiraceae bacterium (assembly GCA_015064545.1). Lineage (GTDB taxonomy): Bacteria > Bacillota > Clostridia > Oscillospirales > CAG-272 > Colimorpha_A. Next base: position 6,937 of record SVSA01000022.1, read on the forward strand.
GCAATAGCAAAATTAAATTTTTTTCAAAAACTATTCGGAAAATCAAAGTATCTGCATAGCGCTGTTCCGCGAAGGCGATACTGAAGGCAAACCAAAAAAAGGAGATAAGACCATGATACTCACACAGAAAGAAACCAACTTCCTTAACGATTTTCGCGATCAAGAGCTTCTTTGTATCGAAAAGTACGAAAAATACGCCGGTATGGCCTGCAGCTCGGAATTGAAAGCGCTCTTTACTTCGCTTGCCGAGGGGGAGCGAAGCCATCTGAAAACGATCAATTCGATGGCCGGCGGAACGGTTGGTACCGTCCCAACGCAGATTTCGGCAGACAATACGCATTGCTGCTGTGCGAATTATTGTGACGAACAAAGCAAAAAATGCGACGAATTTCTTTGCCGGGATATGTTGGCCTCGGAAAAGCATGTGTCATCCATTTATGACACCGGAATTTTTGAATTCTCGGATCCGCAGGCGCGCAAGATGCTGAATCACATTCAGGCCGAGGAGCAGCAACACGGCGAGCGCATTTATGCGTATATGAAAAGCAACGGGATGTACTCGTAACGGAAAGGAACAGACAGCGTATTGTCCTTAGCAGGAAACACAAAGAAAAAAGCTGCCTCTTAGAATCACGGGCGATAGCCTTCGTAGGGAAGTCCCTTTGAAGCGTGAGACTTTTCGGATCGTGACGCGAGAAGAAGTTTTCTGAAAGGGTTCTGCCGCGTAGCTTTCGTCCTGTGTTCACTGGGGCGAAGACTTCACGAACAGAAAAAGAGCAGACAGACAAGCGATGTCTTGTGTGTCTGCTCTTTTGATTTACCTAAGGAGGTGTTTTGCCTAAAAACGAGGCATCCGATCAAGCACGAGGCCCTCACGTGCGGAGGTTAACCGTCAGACAAGAGGAAGATGGAGAGATCCGGTTTTTTCTATGGAGAAGCGATAGATGCCGAAGCCTTCGCTGTTTCGTACGACGGTTACGGTTAGGGTAACGGTTACACCCTGCACGGTTAAGGTATACATGAGTGAGCAGGCGGCGCCTTCGTATGAGCTGTCATAGGTCGTTGTCTGATATCCGGTCATGCGAATGGCGGGCTCGGCCGACAGGTCGATTCCCTGTGCTTGCAGTGAAGCGACATAGACGGCGATGGCATCGGTCGGATTGCGGTTGAGAATGGCGACGGCCGTTGGATGAAAGCGCTCCAACGCCTGCCCGTAAAAGCCGGCGCGGATAAGATGCATGGTTTCGGCCACCAGCGCATCCGCTTCTTCAGTTGAAACCGCATCGGAACACCCGACAAAACTAAAAACGGCGGCAACGATGAGCAGAATGGCAAGCAATCGCTTCATAATATACTCCTTTTTTCCTTACTGCCGTTATTATATCGGAAAATATCATCTCTGTCAAGAGGGGGGGAGAGGACTAAAAGAGGAAGGCAAAGGCGTTTACGGTTACACAGAGCAGTATCCCGAGTATCGTCGGAATCAGAACAGCGGCGGCTGTTTGGCGGAAGCTTCCGGTTTCTTTGCGGATGGTAAGAAGCGTTGTTGAGCAGGGCCAGTGAAAAACCGTGAAGAGCATCATATTGATGGCAGTAACCGTATTCCAATTGTTGGCGAGAAGAATTTGCTTCAAGTCGGCAAGTGAGGCATAGTCTGTTAACGTGCTACCGTTCAAATAGCATAAGAGCAGGATCGGAATCACAATTTCATTGGCCGGCATTCCGAGAAGAAATGCCAAGAGGATGGCGCCGTCCAGCCCCATGATCTGACCGAGCGGATCAAGAAACAGGGAAAGATGCTGTAAGAGATTGCTTGTTCCGATCGAGATATGTGCCAGGAGCCAGAGAACCAGGCCGGTCGGAGCGGCAACCGCGATGGCACGGCCAAGAACAAAAAGCGTGCGATCCAAAAGCGAACGGATCAGAATTTGCCCGATTTTCGGGGTACGATACGGGGGAAGCTCCAGCGTGAAGGAGGAGGGAACACCTTTGAGCACCGTTCGGGAGAGTAGCTTGGCAATCAAAAGTGTCATAAGAACCGAAAGTAGAATCATGCCACCGAGACCTACGGCGGTCAGTATACCCGATGCCGCAAAAAAGAGGCTCAAAAGGACGATGAGCATGGGGAAGCGCCCATTGCAAGGCATAAAAGAATTCGTCAGAATCGCAATGAGCCGCTCGCGCGGTGAGTCGATGATACGGCAGCCGACCACGCCGGCGGCATTGCAGCCCATGCCCATACACATCGTGAGCGCCTGCTTTCCGCAAGCGTGGCAACGCTTGAAGCAACGGTCCAGCGAAAAGGCAACACGCGGCAAATAGCCAATATCTTCCAATATGGTGAACAGCGGAAAAAAGATTGCCATCGGCGGCAGCATCACGGATACCACCCACCCAACGACACGAAGCACGCCCTCGCAGCAGAGCGAAACCAGAAGTGGCGGCAGTCCTATGGCCGACAGCCCTCTCGAGGCCAGGGCTTCAAGCTGAGAAAAAATGAAGGAAAGCCAGGCAGACGGAAGATTGGCGCCCTTGACGGTGATCCATAGAATCAGAAACAATAAGCCGAGCATGAGAGGAAAGGCAGTAAACCGTCCGAGAAGCAGTCGATCCACCCGACCGGGGGCGGAGCGCACCTCCTGCGTGACGGTGTTTTGAACGAGTAAGGATGCGGCTAAGGCGATGGCCTCTGTGATTTCATCTTCGATTGGTTGATGGGAAGAATCCGCGGCATAGGCGTTTTGAAAGCGATCGGCCAATGCCTGCGCTTCTTGCCGTAAGGCAGCGGGGCATCCGTATGCCGCGGCAAGACGCTCAACAAAGGCTGTATCGGCATCTAACAAGCGGAGCGCCAAAACACGGGCTTGCTGCCGTGTAAAGCCCGCTTCGATGGTGAGCGCCTGAATGTCGGTCATATAGTTTTCAATATCAGTATGATACCGTACCTCATAGGGTGTGCTACAAGGGGTGTCTAAGGCATCAAGGAGCTTGAGGCACTCCTTTTTTCCGCGGCCGGCGCTCATGGCAACCACGGGAATTCCAAGCTTTTTCGCTAAGCGTTTTTGGTCGATGGTGATGTTGTTTTTGGTGGCTTCATCCATCAGATTCAAGCAGAGGATCGTGCGCGGGCGGTATTCCAGAATGGTTAGTAAGAGCGGCAGATTGCGCTCTAAGCAAGAAGCGTCGCAAACGACGATCACTCGCTCTGCAGGATCAAAGCAAATGCTGTCACGTGCCACGACCTCCTCCGCCGACCGTGTGGCGAGGGAATAACAGCCGGGGAGATCGACCAACGTGAAGCGCTTTCCCTTATGTATGCAGGAGCCGATAGCGGTGGTTACCGTCTTTCCGCTCCAATTTCCGGTGTGCTGATGCAGTCCGGTTAAGGCATTAAACAGGGTACTCTTTCCTACGTTGGGGTTGCCGGCCAAAAGAAGGGTGTGTTCTTCCTCATTTATTGGGGCGTTATGACGCGCGGCGGCTCGGCCGGTTGAGGTGCGAGTCAATCCCATGTGGTGTCCCTCCCATCGTCGACAAGGATGGTGGCGGCGTCCTCGCGCCGCAAGGCCAGCACGGCGCCCTTAACGGCGTAGGCAGTAGGATCTCCGAGCGGACTGCGGCCAAGACAGGTGACTGTGGTGTCGGCTGTGAAGCCGATATCGCGTAAGCGGCGGCGCATAGGCCCTTGGCAGATGACCTCTCGCACCAAGGCACAATCGCCGGGCTGTAAGGTATCAAGACTTCGTTTCATCTTTGTTTTTTCCTTTCGCAGGGGTTCTATGACAGGGTATGATGGGGACGGTTTCTTTGTTACCCTTGTAAAGAACTTCCAAAAGTTTTGCTTTCGCCCTTGACAGACCGTCTGAAACTGTGTACAATAAAATGGATCGCAATCAAGTGCAAGGGGGAAAACGGTATGACCAAAAGTCGATTGCTACGTACCTTTCAACACATACCAACGCTGGCAACACCGCGTCTCACCTTGCGCAGGTTAAGTCCTTCAGACGCTCAGGATATGTTTGAATATGCCTCACAGCCACTGGTAACCGAGTATCTTTTGTGGTGTCCGCATGAGGATGTGGAACAAACAAGACGCTATCTGGAGGCACTCCAGACCAGCTACAAGCACGGTGAATTTTTTGACTGGGCGCTGGAGCATAGCGAAAGCGGCAAAATGATTGGAACCTGCGGCTTTACCAGCTTCGATCATGAGCATCGGCGCGCAGAGGTCGGGTATGTGTTGAATCCGTATTACTGGGGCCATGGGTTGGCCAGTGAAGCGGTCCTGGCGGTGACCGAGTTTGCTTTTCGCGAGCTGAATATGAATCGTGTTGAAGCGCATTTTATGGAGGGCAATACCCGCAGCCGTCATGTTATGGAGCGATGCGGTATGACCTATGAGGGGATGCTTCAGCAGTATATGTTCATCAAGGGAGACTATCGCAATATCGGTATCTGTGCGGTTACCCGAGACCGCTTTTCCTTTCAGGGATGCTATGCCCATGTTCCGTCCGGTCATTGGCTGTCGCGCTTTTTTGAATAACAAAAGGGGCTGTCTCAAATGCTTTTTGCTTTGCATTTGAGACAGCCCCTTGTAACATAATTAATTAAACTTCACATCCGCAATGAGCCAGCAGTGGTCAGAGCACATGTATATTTCATTCTGATAGAGAGACTGATATTTAAGAATTGTAGTATCCTTTGTTGCGGTGATGTGGTCACAAGAGCCCCAGGATATATTTGTTTGTGTGAAATTGTGCCATGATCCAATATCATTCACTTTGGTTACAGCATCATATTTGGCATCATAAATGTCGCAATCCGCGATAAACTTCTTGAATTCTTCGGACATCTCGTTTGAGTTAAAGTCGCCGGTTGTGAATACAGGGCATCTCTTCTTCCTCTCGTTTACAAAGGCAGAGAACTCAGCAACCTGGAGGAATCCATGTTCGCTTCCTGCACCGTCCCAGTGTGTGCTTGCAAAGCAGAATTCTTTTCCTGTTGCGTTGTCCTTAAGGATTACCCAAGTGTAGCAACGGCAACGAGCGTTGTTGTGCTTTGAATAGAAGGTCATGCCGCTGTCAACAAGAGTGTAGAGGTCTTTTCTGTACATTACGGTAGAGAAAACACATTCATTATCTGTTCTGTTGGGGTTCTTGGGCTTTATGAGCTCCCACTTATCAAAGTCTCTGTATTCTTCGATAGCATTGTACCAGTTGGTTGTAAGCTCCTGAAGGCCAATGATAGTGGGCTGATAGTAATCTATTGAGGAGAAGAAGATTTCTTTTCTTATCGATACAGGAAGATACGAATTGAGAGCGGCGTTTGCAGTCCATGATTCAAACTCTGCAAGAATGTTACAGCTCATGATACGGAGATTAGAATCAGCCGGCTTTGAAGAGTCAAGCTTGTCGTTGTAAAGATTTCCGACAAGGTTGAAGGAGGCGTCCATAACAACGTCCTTTTTACCCTTTGTCATATAGTTCATATCGTAAAGAAGGGAAGAAAACATGTTCTTGAGTGAATGTTCACCACCGGACTTTATGACAAGCTTTTGACCAACGATGTTAGCTTCGTAATGGAGATATGTAGGAGCCGCTGTGTTCTTGCTCTCGTCGCGGTTAGTGTTGCCTATAAGTATTTCACAGTCGGTGGGATCAGCCTTTGTGTCAAGAGCGACTTCCAGAACCGTACCGCACTTTCTGGCAATGTGATCACGAAATGCAAGAACATGATCTTTAATGCTCTTTTCAGCATAAATGATACGATACTTTGAAATGTCATTGTCAAGTATCTTCCAAGAAGTTACTTCGTAAGAGTCCTTCAATGTGCCAATAAGATTTTCGGGCTTCAGGGTAAGCTGTTGGCCTTCTTCTGTAGTTGTCATCTTGTTGAAAACGTTCTCCTTTAAGTGCTTGATTGCCTTGACAAAGCCTGCCTCACTGTATGCCGCTATATGTATATTTGTGCCGTCTACCATAACTCTGTAATCATAGAATTTCATTGTGGAATAAATCTCCGCACAAGCAGAATACTTTGCATTTCCTACGATTATCTTGTTTGTTACGGTGTCCTCAGTGCGGGAGTCGTTTTTAACACCCAGCTTAAGACCGGTTGACTTCCGGAATACATCGCGAAGCTCAGTTGCCGCTGCAGATACGTATGCGTCACAATACAGTGGGTAAACAAGCTCATATTTTACCTCACCGTCCTTGATGAGTACAAGAGGTTCCGACTCAACAACCGGAACGGTTGTTTCCTCTCCGATTTCGGTGTCGGAAACGGTTTCCTGAGGCTGATCGGAGGTTTCGGTGTTATGGCAGGATGCGAGCATGGGAATCAGCGTGAAGGTACAGAGTGCGAGAGCAAGCACTCTTACAAGTAAATACTTTTTGATCATGTTTTTCTCCTTGGTATTAGTTGCTTTAAAAAGAGCGCGTCGAGAAGTGAGGACATAGCCTCGTTTTTGATATCGTATATCCAAGCGTAACAGTTCCTCCTTCTGTTTTGATTGGCGGCTCAATCCCGTTTCTGATCGGGGCCGAGAAAACGGAAGAGCTGATGGCCCTTGACGCCCATGATATAGGCAATCATGCAGGTAATCATGGCGGGGAAGGTAATGACGATGAAAATCCAGGGCTGCGTAGGAAGCAGTCCGACAATACCCGAATACATCGCCTGCAGGAAAGTCGCCAAAATCTTGGCTACGCCATAGAGATTAACCGCCCATTCGGGAGAAGCGGGCTGCAGGGTTTCGTTAAAGGTTGAGGCACCGTAATATCCAATCATGGTAAGAATGCCGAGGATCAGGTTGGGAAGGTTTGCGACAATCGACATATACAGTCCTTTGAGAGGAACATAGCGCAACCGCTTTCCCTCGATTCTCACCTTTTCCCCATACCCGATTTCCCAGGTCATGGTGTAGAGCAAAAAGAGATAGAAAACGATAGAAAACGCACTGGCGACCAAAAACAGCGTGTCGTTCGACTGTGTGGCAAAGGAGAGAACCAAGCCAAAGAACATCATACCGAGCTGGTTGACAAACATTTTGAAGATGGTGTACGAATTGTCCTTAAAAAAATTCTTCATAAAAAATGGATCCTTTCGGAGAGCGCGTAAAATAGCAAAAAAAGCAGAAAAGTATCTCTACAAATTATTCTAAACAAATAATAAGAAGAAAACAAGTCAAAATCGGAAAGTTTACACTTTGTCAATGAAAATTCAAAAACAAGTCAAACATCGGGCTGGTTTTTCTGCTATGATAAGAATAAGAATTGTACTAAATTCAATCGAGGTGACAGAAGATGACGCAGCTTCCGGCTCCCGTGCTCGAATTCTCGCAGTACATGACAGTGGTGAAGGGAAGACAGCCCCGCACTGTTGACCAATACGAGATCGACCTGATGCTGTTTTTCAAATTTCTCAAGGCCAAGCGCGGCGGCTTGCCGTTGGAGGGCGAGGCCTTTGATGAGATGACCATTTACGAGCTTGACCATGACTTTGCGTCGTCGGTTACGCGCTATGAGGTTATGGAGTTTTTGTCGTTTGTGGCGCGAAACCGCGAGAACAGCGCCCGTACACGCGCCCGTAAGCTTTCGGCTCTGAAATCGTTTTATAAATATTATTGCGGTACGATGATGCGCTTTCCGCAAAATCCGACCGATCATATTGATACGCCCAAAATTCCCAAAACCCTGCCGAAGCATCTGTCTGCCGATGAAAGCGTGACGCTTTTGCGTACGGTTAACAGCGACGAGGAGAGCCGGTTTAAGGAGCGCAACTACTGCATGATTACGCTGTTTCTTAACTGCGGTATGCGTTTGTCTGAGCTTGTCGGGCTGAATCTCGGCGATCTGGATCGCGAGCTCCGTTCGATGCGCGTAATGGGTAAAGGGGCTAAGGAGCGTGTGATTTATCTGAACGATGCCTGCCGTGATGCCTTGAATACCTATCTTAAGGTGCGCGACGCATCACAGGCCAAAGGCGATCGCCACGCGCTGTTTTTGAGCTCACGCCACCGTCGGATCAGTAAGCAGATGGTGCAGACGGTGGTCTACAAGTACTTAGAGGCTGCCGGCTTCGATAATCGCGGTCTTTCGGTTCATAAGCTTCGGCACACCGCAGCAACCCTGATGTATCAAACCGGACGGGTGGATATCCGTGTGCTGAAGGATATTCTCGGTCACGAGCAGTTAAATACCACGCAGATTTACACGCACGTTTCCAATGCGGAAATGGAGCGTGCGATGAGCCATAACCCCTTGGCAGACATGACAGCCAAAAAGGTCGGCAAGGACGAGGGGGAGGAAACCTAATCGGCAGTTCTTCGCCAAGCCACCCTTGACAGACCGTAAAAAATATGATATCATATCTTTTATAGAGACTATCGGCTCTTCGGCCGTATTCATTAGGAGGAAAATACATGACGGAATATAAAGCGAATGGCGTTGTCGGTGATTATTTAGTATATAAAGACAAGCCGCTTGTACGAAAGGATAATATGTTCTGCTACGGGGATATGAAGGATGATTATGTCCTGTTCCTGATGGTTTTGACAACCAAGACCGTGGAGGTCGGCGGTGAGGCCGGTAAGGAGATTCCCGATCATATTCTGGTACAGATTATGAGTACCGACGAAAGCAAATCACCGTCCGAGCGGTTGGCAAAGCAGTTTGAAAAGAATGGCTTGTATGATGCCATCGATATCGGCTTGATCTGGCTGGATAAGCTCAATCGGAAGTAAGCAATGGGTACACTGGTACGTTCTATTTCTTCGGATGGCACGGTCATTATGATGGCATCCGATACGACCGATATCGTTGCCAAGGCACAGAAGCTTCACGGCACCTCTAAGGTTACCTCAGCCGCTCTTGGACGGCTGATGACGGGGGCTTCCTTTATGGGGCAGATGATGAAGGAGGAAAAAGGAACCGTAACGCTGAGAATCAACGGCGGTGGTCCCTGCGGTTCGGTCATTGCCGTGGCAGACAGCCTCGGCAATGTGAAGGGCTATGTGGTGAATCCCGCAGCCGAGCTCCCTTTGAAGGAAAACGGTAAGCTAGATGTCGGCGGAGCAGTTGGAACCGACGGTTTCCTGACCGTCATGAAGGACTTCGGAACCGGCGATCCGTATACCGGACAGGTTCCGATCGTGTCGGGCGAAATTGCCGAGGACATCACCTCCTATTACGCCGTGAGCGAACAGCTCCCGACGGTGTGTGCACTCGGTGTGCTGGTCAATCCCGATAAGAGTATTGCCTGCGCTGGCGGTTTTCTGATTCAGCTTTTACCGGCAGCCGATGAAGAGACGATCACCAAGGTGGAGCAGTGTCTTGCCAACCTGAAGCCGGTAACCGCCATGCTGGCCGCCGGTATGCAGCCGGCTGATATTTGTCTTGGTGTTCTCAATACCTTTGAGATGGAAATCTTGGATGAATTTGATATTGATTTCAAATGCGATTGCAGCCGCAAAAAGGTGGAAAAGGCCTTGATCTCGACCGGCTTTGCCGAGCTGGAGGATATGGCTAAGGATCCCGTGACATCGGTAAGGTGTCAGTTCTGTGCGGAGCAGTATGATTTTACCTCGGCAGATATTGCACGCATTCTGAAAAAAGCCATCAAATAAAGCCGTTTCCATGTGCGCTTTTGGAGACGCTCAGAGTGGCCTTGTTATGAAAGACGCAATAATCAAGCGAAAGAGGGGATTTTGAGATCCTTGCACGCGATATAAAGAGAAAGAACGCCACCGATTGGTGGCGTTCTTTCTATGGTTAGCTATCCTTTTGGAACATTACGAAGGTTTCTTCTGTATAGCCAGAGGTTTCAAAATACGAAATTGGCGCCCAAATATATCCGAATTTATATTCCATTACTATTTGGTAGCCTTCAAAACGCGTATCATAAACGTAAACTATAATTCTATCGTTTCCGATCAATTCCCAAAAACCATTAAGTTCATTTTTTCGAAGGAGGTCGTCACTCAGCGTATATTCCATCGTGTACGTTAACGATTTGTCTTCTCTTAATTCTAATGAATAACTTTCCTTCCATTCACGACCATGATAATACCGCCAAACGCCAACAATGTCGTTAGTTACGCTGTTTTCCGGTATCTGGGGAACTTCTGTAAGTGCCTCAATTGCTTTTTTCAAAATGACTGCTTCTTCTTTAAGGACTTCCGTCTTTTCTTTCAAAACTTCTATTTCTACTTTAAAGGCTTTAGCTTCTTCTCTAAGGACTTCTGCTTCTTTTTTTAGAATCTCTATATCTTCTTTAAGACTTTCACATAAATCCTTATACTTTTGGTCGTCATTACTACTGTCACACGCCCATAAAGCCAGGAGCATTATGGTGCAAAGCGCTATACAGAGAATGGTTTTAAGAAAGAATTTTTTCATAATAGATACTACCTCAAAATAAATACGTATGTAGGTATATTTTATCACTTCGGCACCCTGATTTTCTATTGACATAATATCCAAAAATGCTTCTGTTTTTTTATTATGTATAGGAGCGCCTTTGCTGTTAAGAACTGCTTAATCTCAGAAAATGTATCGATACTTTATCCGCATCGATGCATTTTTATTTTCGTGAGTCTAAAATAGGAGATGCGGATTTCTCCGTATCTCCTATACGTTGAATCATTACTTGTCCTATGCTGTTTCGAGTGACCAGAAGCCGTTTTTCCGATTATTCGTTTTCGTCGGCGACAACCGCAATGCCGAGTTCGGCGAGCGCCTTGGGATCGGCAGGTGTCGGGCACTTGGTCATCAGCTCAGAGGCATTTTGTACCTTCGGGAAGGCAATGACGTCGCGGATGTCCTCAAGACCGAGAAGCAGGGTAACCAAACGGTCAAGACCGAAGGCAAGACCGCCGTGAGGAGGTGTGCCGTATTTGAAGGCTTCAAGCAGGAAGCCGAACTTTTCGTTAGCCTCCTCATCCGAGAAGCCGAGGGCGCGGAACATCTTGTTCTGAATTTCGGGGCTGTGAATACGGATCGAGCCGCCGCCGGCCTCGGTGCCGTTGATGACGATATCGTAAGCAATCGAGCGCACACGACCGGGGTCGCTTTCGAGATAGTCTATATCCTCGGCAAAGGGCATGGTAAAGGGATGATGCTTGGCGTAGTAGCGGCCATCCTCTTCACTGTATTCGAAGAGCGGGAATTCGGTAACCCACAGCAGCTTGTATTCGTTCGGGTTGACCAGCCCCATGCGCTTGGCGACCTCACAACGGAGAGCGCCCAGGGAGTCAAAGACCACGCTGTTCTTGTCGGCAACGATCAAGGCAAGGTCACCCTCTTCCATGGCGAGCGTGGCCACCACAGCTGCATTCTCTTCTTCGGTTAAGAACTTGGCGTAGGAGGACGAAATCTCACCGTTGTTATTCTTATACCACGCAAGCCCCTTAGCCTTGTAGCTCTTGACGAATTCGGTAAGAGAGTCAATTTCCTTGCGCGAGAACTTGGCGCCGCCCTTAATGTTGATGCCGCGAACGCTACCGCCGTTTTCCATGGCACCGGCAAAGACCTTGAAGCCGCAACCCGCAAGGACGGCAGAAAGATCAACCAGCTCAAATCCGAAGCGAAGATCGGGCTTGTCCGAGCCGAAACGATTCATGGCTTCCTCGTAGGTCATGCGCGGCAAGGGAAGCGCAAGATCAATGCCCTTAAACTCCTTGAATACCTTTTTCAAGAAGCCTTCGGTAACGCTGATGACATCGTCCTGTGTCACAAAGGACATTTCAAGGTCAATCTGCGTAAATTCGGGCTGACGGTCAGCGCGGAGGTCTTCATCGCGGAAGCAACGGGCGATCTGAATATAGCGATCGAAGCCCGACAGCATCAGAAGCTGCTTGTAGAGCTGAGGCGACTGGGGCAGCGCATAGAAGCTGCCGTGATGAACACGGCTGGGGACGAGATAGTCGCGGGCACCCTCCGGCGTGGGGGCAATGAGATTGGGTGTCTCAATTTCCACAAAGCCCTGATCGGCGTAGTATTCTCTGGCGATGCGGGCGATCTTGGCGCGGTCGATGATATGCTGCTGCAGATCGGGACGGCGCAGATCAAGATAACGATGCTTCAGGCGAAGCTCGGGACGGACATTACTGTTTTCCACAATTTCGAAGGGTGGTGTTTGGGCTGTCGAAAGAACCTTCAGCTCCTCGACGGCGATTTCTACACGGCCGGTGGGAATCGTATCGTTAACCGATGCGCGTTCACGGACGATGCCCTTGGCGCAAAGCACATATTCCGAGCGAACCGAAAAAGCCAGATCGAAAACATCTCTTGCTGTCTGATCGTCAAAAGCTAACTGCACGATGCCGGTGCGGTCGCGCAGATCGATAAAGATCAGTCCACCGAGATCGCGAGCCTTTTGTACCCATCCCATGACACAGGCTTGAGTGCCGATGTCATCCGCGCGGAACTCGCCGCAGTATTTGGTGCGCTTGTCTTGATTGGTAAGTAACTGTGACATGATAATTTTCCTGTCCTTGTTCTTGGTTTCGAGTGTTTTTATCTATTTGATTATTATAACACAAAACCGGATGGCTGTCAACAGCGCAAATCGATTTTTCGCCATGGCTTTCCCTCGATTTGTTTTCGATCGTGCTTGACTTTTGTGGAAAAACATGCTATTCTTATGCCATGACATTAGAACATAACGGTTGTTTTTCAAAGGATATGCTATGAACAAGACAAAAGTGACAATTTTCGTGCTTTGTCTTTTGGCGATGATGGCATTGCTTGCGGCTTGTCGGACTGATCCGAGCGAGATGCCGTCTACCGACAGCACGGTAGCAGAGAGTCAAACGGAGGATACCGATTGGATTCCTGATCAGCTTCTTCCGGATGGCGGCACCCTGCAGGAAACCTATCAGAATCCGCTGATCCGCTCGGGAACGATAGGGACTTGGGGACAGTATGGCGTCGGCGATCCGTTTGTGATGCGCTGGAACGGGCGGTATTATCTCTACTGCTCGACCAAGGACGGCATGGTCGGAATTCAATGCTGGACCTCGGACAATCTGGTGGACTGGCAATATGACGGTCTGTGTGCGACCGAGGCTTTAACAATGTCTGCCTATGCCCCGGAGGTTGTGTATGACAACGGTAGCTTTTATATGTATACTTCACCGGCCGGAAACGGCCATTATGTGCTGAAAAGCGATTCACCGACCGGTCCTTTTGTGGCAGTAACCGGTAATTTCGGGCTTTCGATCGATGGTGATGTGTTCATCGATGACGATGGTTCCTGGTATTTCTTTTCGGCAGGAAGCAAGGGAATTCTGGCCTATCCGATGACGGCGCCCGACCGCGTCGACGCCGAGGGCAAGATCCAGACCAAGGCCTACATGAACGGCTGGACCGAGGGCTCCATGATCCTCAAGTATAACGGCTATTATTACATGACGTATACCGGCAATCATGTGTGGAATCCCGGATATCGGATCGATTATGCCGTCAGCACCACCGCTCCGCTTGACGTTATTCCGGCTGCCAATAATCCGCTCTTGCTTTCGACCAATCGTAATACGGTTATGGGCATCGGTCACAGCTCCACCGTTCTTTCGCCCGATCTGGACGGTTATTATATTGTATATCATTCTCATAAGACAGTACCGCAACGAAGCATGAATATCGACCGTATTGTGCTGAACGGTCCGCTGATGGAGGTTCTCGGACCGACGGTGTCGGCGCAGGAGGCTCCTGCTATGCCGGATATTTACAGCCGTTTTGAGACCGAGGCGTCATTAGATGGTTGGCGTCTTACCGGAGCGGCACTTCGTGAGGGACATCTGGCGGTGTCGGAGGAGGGTCTTGTGCTTTCCGAGAATACGCTTCCGTACAATTACAGCGCCGAGTATAATCTTCTTTCCCTGACCGGCAAGGCGGGCGGCGTCTTCGGATATACCGATGCCGATACCTATGGCATGGTGCTTTACGATGCCGAGGCCAAAGAGCTTGTGGTGACCTTTTCGGTGAAGGGAGCCGTCGACGAGCATCGGTTTGCGGTTGGCGGTAGCTTTGGTCAATCCCTGCGCCCCGATGCCTTGATGCTTTTTACACTCCGTAAGCAGGGAGACTCCTATACGTTTTTGTTGAACAACCGTACCATCGCCACGCTGACAAGCAAGCTGGACGGCGGAGCGATTGGTGTAACTTCGGTTAAGGGCGAGGCTGTCTTTGGCTTTGTCGGCGCTTCCGACGAGGTGATGCAGTCGGCTGTCAAGGATCTGCACAAGCCGGTGCCGGGAACGATCCCGGCCTTGAGTTGTGTGGAAGAAACGCCGAATACGGTGATGTATGACGGTGTCACGTATCTTTCGGTGACGAAAGGAGACACCTATAATTATCTTACCCAGGTTGATGACGATGGTGCTTTTGCCCTGACGCTTTCCTATCGTGCCGCCGAGGACTGTACCTTGTTGATCTATCAGAACGGAAGTGCCGTCGGCTCCATTCAGTTAACGGCCCACGAGGGAAGTACCACGACAGCTTTTGCCTCCGGTATTACGCTGGAGCGCGGTACGGCGGCTATCTCCTTTGCGGTAGCGGAGGGGAGCGCCGAAATCCTTTCCTTGGCCTTTAGCGAGTTTGCCGAGGTAAATCCCATCGATTATGACAAGCGGAATTATAAGTATCACAGCCATACCGACGGTGCGTGGACAACCAATGGCGGTAAACTGATTTTGACCGAAGGCTGTGGCAAGCGTCTGTTCGGAAAAGCAGGCTGGAGCGATTATACTGTTGAGGCGGAGATTACGCCGCTGTCCGAGGATATCAATTTCGGCCTTGTTCTTCGGGTTACCAATCCTGCCGACAGTAACGGTGTGGTGAGCGAGAGCAGAGCCTCAGATTACTATCAAGGCTATTTTGTGGGCTTGTCCGAGGGTTCGGTTGTGCTTGGAAAACAAAATTATAATTGGACCGAGCTTTCTCGCGTCGCGGCACCGATCCAACAAGGTGGCACCTATCATCTCAAGGCCGAAGCCGTCGGCAATACCATCCGTATCTGGCTTGACGGCGCTTTGATTATTACCTATACTGATGAACAGTACCCGTTCCTTCAGGGCATGGTTGGCGTTCGTGGGCATAAATCTACGGCGTCTATCGACAATTTTGTTGTGACGGCCGTTTTCCCAGCGGCATAAACGGAAAGCGTTCCGTTTTTGGTGAGTTCGAAACCTTCCTCACCTAAATCAAAACTAAAGGAGAAATTTATTGTGAAAAGGAAAACCAAGTTTATCACCCATGCCGCCGTTATCGCGGCACTCTACGTCGTATTGACAACGCTGGCAGCCATGCTCTCGCTTGATAAGGGTGTCATCCAGTTCCGAATTTCGGAGGCACTGACCGTACTGCCATGCCTGACGCCGGCGGCTATCCCGGGATTGTTTATCGGCTGTTTGCTGTCAAGTGTATTCAATATGGCGATTCCGGCCGATGTCGTGTTCGGAAGCCTGGCAACGCTGCTTGGTGCGATTGGCACCTACATCATTGGGCGAAGGGTGAAATGGTTGTCCGCCTTGCCGCCGATTTTGGCCAATATGCTGGTCATTCCCCTTGTTCTTCGCTTTGGCTATCATGCCGAGGGGACGCTGCCGTTCTTTGTTCTGACTGTTGGTGCCGGCGAGGTGGTTTGCGCCGGCTTGCTTGGTACGCTGTTACTGTATGCCATGCCGAAACGGCTGGAGAACGAGCTTAAGCTGTAAAAAAGAAACCCTGCGACAGGTCGCAGGGTTTCTTGAAAAGCTTACGAATACAGGAGTGTGTTAACCCACTTCCGATGCGCGACAACATCGCGAACGGCAACCGAGGAGCCGGCGGCGGGATAGGAGACAAAGAAGTAATTATACGGCGCTTGCTTGGAGATGATTTCCAGACCGCTTCCGTATTCCAGCACACTGCCTGCCAGATCGAGAAGATCCGAAAGGTTCAGGTTTGTGCGGACAATGCCGAAGGATTCGCGGATCAGATTGTAGATTTCGCTGACACTGCGGGATGCCACAACCTGTTGATAAATGGCCATGATGACCTGACGCTGGCGCGCGGTACGCGCGAAGTCATCGTCAATATTGGTGTTGCCGAACTTGGAATAGCGATTTCTCATGTGGGCAAGGGCCTGTTCGCCGTTGAGGTGGTAGGTTCCGTCCTCGTTTTGCGTGAGCTTAAACTTGAGCGGACCGGTCATGCGGGCATATTCTTCCTTGCCGAGTGGGATGTCCACGCCGCCGACGGCATCCACAAGCTCAGAGGCGCCGGCGAAGTTGATAATGACAAATTTCTGAATGTCGAGATCGTAGAACTCGTTAATGGTATTGATACAGGCAGAAGCACCGCCGAAGTTGTAGGCGAAATTCAGCTTAGCATAGCCGTATCCGCCCGAAAGCTGGGCGTAACCGGCGATCGCACCGCCGCCGACCGATTGGGACTGATTGGGGCGCGTGACATCCATGCCGTAATTTTTCTGATAGAAGGTGCCAACGCCCTCAATGGGAACCAAGGTGTCGCGCAGAAGCGAAAGCAGCGTGACCTTACCGGTCTTTTTGTTATAGGAGCAAACGATCATCGAGTCACTGCGGCCGCGTGTGGTATGAACATCGCGCGAGTCGGTACCGATTAAGAGAATATTGATGACGTCGGGATTCTTTTGCGGAATCTGATAGATACCGTTCTCATCTACCCCTTGAGGATCATCGTTCCATCCGGGCGGATCGGTTTCGGGGGGGGCTGTGGTTTCTTCGGTGCTATCCTCGGTATCCGGCGGAGCCGTTTCGGTGTTGTCGGGATCGGTATCGTCCGGCTCGGTTACCGGCGGCTCGGTGGTATCGGAGGATTCCTCCGGCGGGAGGGTATCCCACTGAAAATCGTTGGTGGAGTCCTTGGTCAGAAGCGGCACCTCCACATAACTGTCCCGATAGGCCTCGAATAGCGGCAGCAGGACGGCAAGAATGAGTGAGATGAGAACGACAAGAACGGTCAGAACGGTCAGAAGCGCAATGCGCATCTTCTTTTCCTTGGTCATTCGTTTCTTTCCGTGGATTTCCTTCGGTGCGGGCGTTTTCGATACGTTTTCGGTATCGTTATTTGGCGGTGTCTGGGAGGATGAATTCATAAAATCGCCTTTCTGGGCAGCATTCCATATGTTTTAGATATATTATTCTACCATGAATTCCGAATCATGTCAAGAGACGGCCGAAAGATTGTGGTGCTGTCTTGCCGAAATTTCGCGAATTCGAGAAAAATCAGAAGATAAAAGGAGATTACATCATGAAAACGGTTATTCTTGACGGATTTGCCGTCAACCCGGGCGATCTGAGCTGGTCGTTCCTTGAGGAATTCGGGGCATATGAGGTGTATGATCAAACGCCACCCGATCAGGTGATTGCACGCTTACGGGGCGCAACCATGGCCGTGACCAATCGGGTTCGAGTCGATCGTACTGTTATCGACGCTTGCCCGACCTTGCGGTTTCTTTCGGCCTTTGGCACCGGCTACGATATGATCGATGTGGCCGCTTGCCGCGAGGCCGGTATCGAGGTGTGCAATATTCCCGGATATTCAACGGTTTCGGTGGCGCAGCTGGCTTTTACGCTGCTGTTGGCCCTTACTACCGATATTCCGGGATATCGCCGCGCGGTTCGCGAGGGACGTTGGACCGGTCAGCCCGATTTCTATTATCCTGCGATTCCTTTTACCGAGCTGGCAGGGAAGACCGTGGGTGTTTACGGCTGCGGTGCGATTGGCAAGCGCTTTGCTTCGCTGTGTCGTGCCTTTGATATGCGGGTGCTGGCCTATCGCCGCTCGGCCGTGCTCGGCGAGAGAGACGGTGTGACGTATGTGACGGCCGAACAGCTTTTGTCGGAATCGGACGTGATTTCGCTGCATTGTCCGCTGACCGAGGAAACGAGAGGACTTGTGAATGCGCGCTTCCTGTCCGCGATGAAGAAAGGCGCCTATCTGATTAATACCTCGCGCGGTGCAGTGATTGATGAAACGGCGCTTTATGAGGCGCTTACCTCGGGGCAGCTTGGCGGAGCCGCGCTGGATGTGATGG